>NZ_JAEHBO010000075.1:0-27912 GCF_016483575.1 Bacillus cereus group sp. N12 | reverse complement strand
GGAGTTGCAGAAACAGGTGTAATAACTGAAGATGGAAGGACTTGTTCAGCAAGAACTTGGTTTGTTAACCCCAATATATTATGTAATTCACCTAAAGATGATATTGATAGAGCAACTCAACAAATTTTTTCAAAAGCGCTACGTAATATCAAAATTGAAGGTAATAAGAAAAAACATAAACTACCAATTTATTTATTTTAGATGTCGATTTTATATTGACATCTTTTTTTATTTGTGTTTTTACACTTTTTAGGTGTTAAAAAAAATTAACACAGGTGTTAAAAAAAATTAACACCTCATGTCTTATAAACCCTTGATATTACTGACTTTCTTCACTTTGCTCTTCTCACTCTTATATATAAGGCTAAAAGTTCCGCAAGGAACAGGTAGTATTTTTGAGCAAATAACGCTCAAAAATCTCCACCTTCAGAAAAAGAAAAGTCGGTTCGTTAATCCTCACCTAAAGGCTATCGCCTTTTCTTTTTTTTCTGTCCTTGCAAAACTTTTTTCGGCTGGTTTTTAGCTTTCGCCAAGCCGAACAGACCAAAAACGGGGGTAAATTGCTCGACTTGGATCAACAATTGTACCAGCCGAACCGCCAGTTCTTCCGTTTAAGGTATTCTTCTTTTTCTATATGAAATTAACGCTATGTGGGGTTTCGCCCCCACACGACGAGCCAGCACTCACACCCAAAAACAAGGGGAAAAGAAATAAAAAGAGCCCTGTGAATGCAATTGACATGGCTCTTTTTTCTAGGTATTTTTTCAATAGAGAATTTTAAAATTAATTCTGAAGAACTTCTTTCCCTTTTGATTTTTTATGAGAAATTAATAAAAAAACAATCATAATTGCCAAAGGTAGTAAGAATACATACAAAGGTATACCCCAAACAAAATGTCCTTTCAGGGCTTGAATAATAATATAAATAAACTCCCAAATTACATGTAGTTTCATTGAACCCCTCCTGTTAAATTTACCCATAAATATATTAACTAGATACAATAGAAAGAGCAAGAAGGGCTAGTTGACGTAAAATTTGTTATTAGAAGTAAAATTTAACTCGAAAATAGCTAATATTATTAGTTGTTGAATGTCTGAACAAAATCAAACCAATAATATTATCGAGATCCTTTGGCAACTTCTTGCTGTGATGATTATCATAGTGACTTTTTCTTCAGCAACCACTATTATTGGTTAATTACCATAAGGACTTATTTTTGAAATTTGCTATTTTTTAGAAATTATGTTAATTTAATAAAGACCTATTTTTGTTCGGTTTGAGATTAAGAATAAATTTTGTTTTTCGTCTAAGGTATTTGAGCAAGGGTAGTAACATATGTGTGGGTATCCACACTAGGAGGCAATAATTATGGAACAAGGTAAAGTAAAATGGTTTAATGCAGACAAAGGTTTTGGATTCATCGAGCGTGCAGATGGAGCAGACGTATTCGTACATTTCTCAGCTATCCAAATCGACGGTTACAAATCTTTAGACGAAGGACAAAGTGTAACGTTTGAAGTAGAACAAGGACAACGTGGCCTACAAGCTACTAATGTTCAAAAAGCTTAATATTAGTTCATGAAAGACCCTCTTGTAGGGTCTTTTTTTGATTTTGTTATAATATTCCGAATACAACTTTTTAAGGGGATTTGGGGTGCTTAACTCTTAATGAAAAAGAAGATGTTAGGAATCATAATTTTAGCATACGGAGGGATTCATATGCCGCATGTTGTGTTTCGTGGAATTACTACTGAACAATTAAAACACATAAGCAAGCCATTGGTAGAAGAGCTCGCAGAGATTTGTGAGTGTGGTACGGATAATTTTACGTTGGAACTACCAAGTTCTACGTTTGTATTCAATGGAGAAGAAATAGAAGCGTTTCCTCTTATTGAAGTGAAATGGTTCGAGCGTGGACAGGAAATTCGTGATCGATTTGCCAAGGCCATTACTACATATGTAATGGATTTTGGACTTCCAGAAGTAGAGGTTGTATTTACGGTTTTCACAGAATCAGCGTATTATATTAACGGGAAGCATTGTGCAAGTTAGAGCTATTTGAAAGATTTTTGTAACCTTTATAAGGGGGGTAGAACCACATCGCTATCAAGCTAACTAGACAAAATACCCCCTTAAAAGAAAAAGGCGTTATTCTTTCTGCGAAATCATAGGAAAGGATAGCGCCTTTATATCAATATGACGGTATCCTATATGAAGAATTAACATCGTTCCAAATGTATATATTGTGTTCATAAGCATCTAAAAGGCAAGGAGTTGAATCATGAGGATCTTACTATCTAATGTAAGCAAAATAGGAAAATGGTTTGGAAACATAGAAGGTGAATGGGAAATACAAATAGACCACAATGGAAGGCAGAAAGAATTAAAAGAAAAGTAGCTAAAAATAGGGGGCGCATTTCATGTATAACTTACAAGAAGATATGTATGAACAATTGAAAGAGAAAAAAGGAGAAGTTACTGTATTTTTAAAGAATGGCGTTCCAGTACGTGGAAAGATTCTTGCAACAGATAAATTTACCGTCCTAATAATGGTTCATGGTAAACAACAACTAATCTATAAACAAGCAATCTCTACACTTGCTATTTAATGGGTACCGCCAGCATTTCGGAAAAAAACCACGTTAAGCAAATTTCAACACAAAATAGCCGACTTTAACCCCTTTAAGACTAAATCGGCTGTTTTATATTCAAAACTTAGTTGTTTGTAATATCAAAAGAAAATGTTTCTTTTAGTCCCTTTTTCCCGTCAGAAGTGATTTTTATTGCTCTTGTTTTAGGTAAACGTTGAACCCAATTTAGTTCTAATAGTCTTTCTAGAAGGGCATTTCCTAATGCTCCCGCAAGGTGGTGACGTCTTTCACTCCAATCTAAACATTTGTGTGTAAATGAACGACGCTTTTTCTTAACCCTTTCAAGATCAATTTGAAAATTTGTAAAGAATGACTCCCCTTTTTCAGTAACAGTAAAACCGTCCTTTTCTTCATAAATAACACCTATTTTAATTAAAGAATCTGTTAATTGTACTCCTAAATTTCCCGCAAGATGATCATAACATGTTCTTGCAAAACGCATCGCTTTATCTTCCGAAGCCTGTTTTAATGATTTAATTTCAATGGGTGGAGCTATTGATAAAAATGACTCCATAACTTGAGCAACTTCCGGATTTCGAATTCCATAATATCGATGTCTCCCCTGTTTTTCAACTATAACTACATTCGCATCGACCATTTTTGTCAAATGGAAACTAGCCGTCTGGGGTTTGATTCCTGCCATATATGCTAATTCGCTTGCAGGGTGGAATCTACCATCTAATAAGACTGTTAATATTGTTGCACGAGAAGCTTCACTCACAAGAGTAGCAATCATTGCTACATTTGGATTTGCGTTCATTTTAATTTCCCCCTAATGTAATCCATATTTCGATGATAATCGAAATGTTTATATTCTACAATAAATAGGAAAGAACATATGAATAGGAGGAGAAATAAAGATGAAAAAAATGACTCAGGTTTCAAACACAGAGACTATTAAACCTAAAATTCTATACTACGGAACTCCTGTGATTTTACTAAATTCACTAAATGAAGATGGAACAGTAAACATCAGCCCTATGTCATCATCATGGGCATTAGGAGATTGTATTATATTAGGAATTGGACTTGGTGGGAAAGCTATTGAAAATTTAGAACGACATCCTGAATGTGTAATCAATGTTCCGAGTCCTTCATTATGGGAGAATGTTGAACAATTAGCCCCCTATACAGGGAAAAATCCTGTTCCAGATTATAAGAAAAAGAATGGGTTTACATATGAAAAAGAAAAATATGATATTAGTAGATTAACACCTACTGAGTCTAAATCGGTAAAACCTACTCGAATTATGGAGTGTCCAATTCAAATTGAGGCAAGGGTGAAACATATTCGAATTCCTGATTATTCTCCTGATTTTGCAATTGTTGAGACACAAGCTATACATGTACACGCTCATAAGGAAATCATTCTTGAAGAAAATCATATTGACCCAAATAAATGGAGCCCACTTATATATAATTTCCGTCATTATTTTGGTCTTGGTAACCAGTTAGGTAAAACCTTTCGATCCGAAATATAAATAAATATATTATCTTTTAAATTGGACAATCCTTTCCTAATTAAAGTTAAATATTGTAGTAAGAAACCGAATTCCACCTGTTAAGGAATTCGGCTTCTTTATTATTTTTAATTTTGCTAAGAAGTGTTATTTCGATTTCCTTATAGCATCCAATACAACACAATTTAAATTAGCGTTAAAATGGCTCAAAAATCCTTAGCGTGGTTTTATTCCGTTTTGCGGTCTGTATCCCTTAATGGAGGAATGAAGAATAAAGATTGCTGTATCGGAATGGAAAGCATTGAAAAAAGAAACAAAGTTAAAGCTATTGCGTTATGCGATGTTAGAAAGTAAGTATAAGTAGGGGTCCCGCCAACATAACGTGAATTTCGTACGTTAAGGAATTATTAGATGCCTGTTATTTGTTTTAATTCATTTACTTATATTATTTTTTGAGCGCCCCAGTGATGGGGCCTTTTTTTATCATTTTAGCCAAGAAGACTCCTTCCTCAAGGAACGCGAAGTGAGTAGGTGGGAGATGAATTGGCTTCGGACAAGGGATGGCAGGGAGCCATCTTAATTGTTCGACATACATAAAGTATTACTTCACTATCCATCGAATGTATGTTTGGTATATAATAGTCATATACCGAAATGGAGGTGAATCAAATGATAATTAATAAAGCCTTTAAGTTTCGTATCTATCCAAATCAAGCACAAGCAATTCTAATTAATAAAACGATAGGTTGTTCTCGCTTTGTATTCAATCATTTCCTATCCCTATGGGATCACGCATATAAAGAAACTGGAAAAGGTTTAACATATGGTACATGTTCTGCCAAACTTCCTGCCATGAAGAAAGAGTTTGTTTGGCTCAAAGAAGTGGATAGTATTGCGATTCAGTCGTCTGTTCGCAACCTTGCGGATGCATATACACGATTTTTCAAAAAACAAAATAGTGCCCCGCGTTTCAAATCCAAGAAGAATAACGTACAATCTTATACCACAAAACAAACAAATGAAAATATTGCCGTTGTAGGGAACAAAATAAAGTTGCCCAAACTAGGCCTTGTTCGATTTGCCAAAAGTCGTGAAGTCGAGGGACGTATTGTAAATGCGACTGTTAGACGAAACCCTTCTGGTAGATATTTTGTGTCACTATTAGTTGAAACAGAAGTACAAGAACTTCCGAAAACATATTCTTACATTGGGATAGATGTAGGACTAAAAGATTTCGCCATTTTGTCAGATGGAACACCCTATGAAAATCCGAAGTTTTTTCGATCATTAGAAGATAAGTTGGCGAAAGCACAGCGTGTTCTTTCTAGAAGAATGAAAGGATCTTCTCGCTGGAATAAACAACGAGTAAAAGTAGCTAGAATTCATGAATACATATCAAATGCTAGAAAAGATTACTTAGACAAAATCTCAACTGAAATCATCAAAAGCCACGATGTTATCGGTATAGAGGATTTGCAAGTATCAAATATGTTAAAGAATCATAAGTTAGCAAAAGCAATTAGTGAAGTATCTTGGTCACAGTTTCGAACCATGTTGGAATATAAAGCAAAATGGTATGGCAAACAAGTCATTGTCGTATCGAAAACATTTGCTTCCAGCCAATTATGTTCTTGTTGTGGATATCAAAATAAAGACGTTAAAAATCTAAACCTACGTAAATGGGAATGTCCTTCTTGTCGTACGCACCATGATAGGGATATTAACGCAAGTATCAATATAAAGAATGAAGCAATAAGACTTCTAACCGCAAGGACTGCGGGGTTAGCCTAATCAATTAGAGTTCGATAGAATTCTTTACTTAGGAATCCCTCACTTCTAAACGAAGTGAAAGTGGGGGTAGTTCAAAATTGTGTTAAAGTAGAAACCCCTCAAGTATAAGGAGGGGTTATATAACTCGGAAAATGGTTATTAGTGTTTAATCAGATGAAGTTCAGGATATTGCTTCTGAATTTCTTCTAAATGATTTTTGTTTATTCCTTTTAAATTTTGATCGAAGAAGCTAGTTACTAGTTTATTAATGAGTGTATAATTTGCGGCTACATCTTCGTCTGGTTCGTTAATAATAGGTGAAAATGCTGCTAAATCTGTAAAACTAGTATGATTTGTTTTTGGAATTACCACTGTGTACACGCCAGGTTTTTCAATAGTTTTATTTCTTAAATAGGATATTTCCAATAATTCATTTTGGATTCCGGTTGTCTTTTGATTTTTAGCTTCTTTCATATAATGAATCGTAGCCTCAGCATTCATCAACATGAATGGTTTCTGAGGACCGTCTTTAGGCATTGGATCACCATACAATCCGCCATCCATATCAATTGCGGCTTTAATACGCGTATCTTTTACTAACATTTGTGCGGAAGTTGCTCCGCCAAAAGAGTGACCGAACATTCCAATTTTGTCATAGTTAATTAAGTCTGCGATAGTATTAAAACTTTTATCGAAATTCCCTTCTATTACTTCGTTTAAAACAAAAGTAGTATCCTGTTCCCATTTTTGAACTATGTTATTTAAGTCAGTAGGTGTATATTCAATTGGTATAGAGTCTACACGGTTTCCGTTAGGGAAAATCGTTGTTGCTGCATATCCTGTGAAATTAAGAGCGATTACTACATAGCCTTGACTAGCTAATTCCTCTAACTGGAATGTATTTTGTTGACCATATAATCCCATCCCATGGCCGAATAAAAGGAGGGGGAATGTTTCTTTATCTTGAAGTGGCTTAGCATCTTGATAAGAATGTGTTTTTGTCAGCCCTAAATGTGTCGTTACGATATACGGAGCACCGTTTGTTACTGCCAATTGTTCAGCCAGCTCGTTTATGTTCTCAAAATAAGCAGAAGGCTTCCCTGATCCTTTTTCGGCAGGATAGTATACTTGTATCATTAACTCACGATTTTCATGATTATTTGGTACAGTGGTTTCTTTTCGATTTGTATCAATTAAATGAAAAGCTTTCGTTCCTACTGTATATTTTCCAGTAGGCTCTGGGAGTGTTATGATCGGAAAAAGTAAAGGTAATGTAAACATTGCGATAGTAGTTACGATAATTCCTAAACCTTTTAAAACTTTCATCACTAACTTTTCAGAAACGGCTGTAGTTTTTGGTTTCAAAAAAACTTGTAATGTTAAAACGAACAATAAGAAATAGGCGGGGATCATACGCCAGTTTGCACCAATTACAATGATGATGGCAAATAAGAATACATAATTAATCAGTAAAATGACTATGTTTTTTTTCGTCAAACCTCGTTCGATAAAGATGGGAGTGATGCTAGATAAAAGTAATACAGCAACAAAAATGATTTCTAACATTTTCAGCTTTTAGCTCCTTTCCTAATCATATAAACGTAGATTGATAATTTACAATCTTCTCAATTATATAACCATCTTTGATAATTGTATGCATGTAAGTAAGTTTAGAATGTTTTTACATGACATGGTAAGAAAAAGTACTCATACGAGTACTTTTTTTAAAATAAATGTAAACGTCAAGTAACCCCAAAATATACAATAAAAGTTGATGTAGAAAAAGAGCAATAAATTACCTTCTCTCTTTTTATAAAATTCACGAACTCCATTCCTGTTGGAATTTTAAATAAAAAAGATAAGATCCAGGAACACGATCTTATCTTTAGCGTAAGAGAAAAACAAGTGACAGAAACCAGCTTAATTTTTATAGTATTATATTTTTTGTTAATTTTCGATATAACAACCATATATAACATCTATATCTGTATTGAGAAATTTATTACAAAATTAGTTATAAAATGATTCAAAACTCCAAAGTAAACTTTTACCCATTAGTTTACATTCATCCCCACTAAATTATTGACTTCTCACTAATTCCCCTGATACCCTCAATTTATATAACAAAAGTATACATTAAAAATCAAGTAAACAAGTGGATTATTAGCTTAATCTAACAATTCTTACAGATACATTTGGAATACTTGCAAACTGCGAATTATAAATGTTCCCTCCTAAAGAATCAGCAGCAATTTCCAAAGTATTAACTGGATTAGGTGCTATAACAAGAAATCCTGAACTTAAGGATTGAAATGTTCCAGAAGCTACTTGCGGACTAACAACAATAGCTCCAGTAATAGTAGAACCATTAAGAAGGGCTCTAGTAGATACAAAATTACCTGTTGGAGCTTGCGATACAGTATTATATTCAACTAAATAAGTACCAGCATCTAAATTTATAACACTAGAACCAGGTGTATGTGATATTCCTGGTGTCAATATTAAATTAGTATCTAATGGTATTCCTGTACCTTGAGGGATAAGAGCTGTAGTAGTAAAATTTACTATAAAAGCATTGGTATTAGTGGCAAATGGCCCTGTTGATCCTGTGGATCCTGTGGATCCTGTTGATCCTGTGGATCCTGTTGGCCCTGTTGATCCTGTGGATCCTGTTGGCCCTGTTGGCCCTGTTGGCCCTGTTGGCCCTGTTGGTCCTGTGGATCCTGTTGGCCCTGTTGGCCCTGTTGGTCCTGTGGATCCTGTTGGCCCTGTTGATCCTGTTGATCCTGTTGGCCCTGTTGGTCCCGTTGGTCCTGTTGGTCCTGTTGGTCCCGTTGATCCTGTTGGCCCTGTTAATCCTGTTGGTCCTGTTGGAAAAGTAAAAGGTGGAATAGGTGGTAATGTAGGACCAATCAAATTTGGATCTAATGCAGAAGCACTCAAATATTCATCTGGTATAAGACCTTTCCATCTTTCTTCATTTAACATAATTCACCTCCAAAAACTCTTATCATAACTAATAAATGCATCAAAAAAGCAAAATAAAATCAATAAAAAAACTTCACACCATTTTTCTCTAATAAACTAATTTCATATCTCCAATCCCTTTTTATACAATATGAAATTCATCTCCATTTTAAAACTTTTATCCCTTGCATATAGTATGTATGTCAATTAACATAACATCACTTCTCGGTAGTTCATATATCTAAAGGCATATATAATTTGAACGTAAAAAACCTTCTTAAGAATAAAAGAAAAGGCACTCGAATGAGTACCTTTTTTTACTTATCTAACCATGCTATAGGAATTTTTTTATCTTCTAATATTTCGAACTTAATTTCTCCATTTTCATAATATACCCGCTTGATAATTGGTATACTATTCATTTCATTTTCTTTTTCACTTTTATAATGATTTTTAGTTTCAATATGAATGATATTCATCAGACATACCTCCTTTTTATTCACAACAAAACAAAGAACATTTTTTCTCACGATTGTAAATATATTCTCATTTTTTTCTTTTATTCTTCTAATCTTTTCTTTAAAAGGATTCCAACCACATGTCCATCAAGCTAATAATTTTAACTACCCCCATTATGAAAATTTTATATCTTTGCAAATTTTATTTTTTCACAACTAAAGAACAAATAAAAAAGGTCCTTAACAATTTGTTAAGGACTGCGGAATAAAACCGCAATTTGGATTGAAATCCAATCAGTTTGTAGAAAATAAGTTGCGATTATAATAGCAATTACATTCCCAAAAGCAATGTTTCAAATGGATTTTAGCATACCTGTAACTATATTGGTATCAATAAAATATGGATTGGATTACAAATAGTGGTTTCGAATATTAAAAAAAGTTTAAAAGTTGATTACTTCTCATGAAAAAACGTTAAGAAGAACTTGTAGCGATAAATTTTATATAATAAATGAGAAGTTAACTAAGTAGACAATTGAACACGGAACTCATCATACCTCACACATTGATTCATAACTAAAATATTTTAAACAAACGTCTGTTTACATTTTTAAGAATTAATTAGTATATAGAGACTGATTTAAAGTTATTTATTTGAAATATCCAAAGGTTTTGCAATTAGACTATAAAAAAGAGTCCTATTTAAGATATTTCTATAATGAAAAAAGACACCTTGTGAAGGTGTTTTTCATCTCTTCTTATTAATCTAGGTAGAATAATATGTATAACAATAAAAGGTAGTAGGTACTCTTAGGTTGATGGCAATATGATGATTCCCATCAATGAACAAAGTAATGTAACATGGTAAAATAATATTCGGATGGGATTCCAATACATATTATTAAATATTAAAGTGGTTCAAGTCAGAGGAAGGCACCTCTGGGTGTCTTTTCTTTTGTACATTAAAAAGCCTCGCCATCCTATGGAAAGGGTACGGTCCTTATGTAAATTACTCAGTATCTTGTTTCCTACAATAATTTCTTCTTGATTGAACATCTATTGCGTCATAATCATAACAACAAAAATAACTACTGCAATTACGAGTACCGAAAAACATAGACTGATATATGCACTATTAATTAACCAATAATTGCAACTATAAAAATTTTACATTACATTAAGAATTAGAAAATATTCTTATGCTAATAAAGTGCTAAATAGTAGGTGAAAAGATGGAATTTAACGATTTGGGTATTACCATTAAAGAACTTCGAATTAAAAAAAATATATCACAATCCGAATTATGTCATGGAATATGTTCACAAAGTCAAATTAGCAAGATAGAAAAGGGTATGATTTATCCATCTAGCATATTGTTATACCAATTATCAGAAAGACTTGGTATTGATCCAAATAGTATATTTGCATTAACTCAAAACAAAAAATTAAAATATATAGAAAATGTAAAATATGTAATGAGAGATTGTACAAAGCAAAAACAATATAAAGAACTTTATGAAATAGTAAAACAAGAGAAAAACCAAAATAATTTCCAATCAACAGAAGATAAACAATTTCTACTATGGCATGAAGCAATCGTTATATTTATGGTGAATAAATCAACAAAAATTGCTTTAAATCTTTTAAATCATGCATTAAAACTAACTTTAACCAATATGGATTGTTTATCAGAAAGAGAAATAGAGATTATGCAGACAATGGCTATATTTCATGGGGAAAATAAAGAATATGAAAAAAGTATTAATATATTACGAAGATGTTTAACTAATTTTAATAAGCTAGATTTTCCTAGAGATAAAGAAATTAAATTAAAAATCATTTTTAATTTAGCAAAAATTTTAGGCCATACAAATCAACATGAAGAGGCAATAAAATACAATGATATAGGTATCAAATTAGCTATTAACCTAAATACTTTATACCTATTAGGTGAACTCTACTATGGAAAGGGTTGGAATTTATTAAGATTAAAACAACATAATGAAGAAGATGTTGCTGATATCATGAAAAAAGCATTATTTATATTTGAACTAACAGAAAAAGAATATCTTATAAAAATCATTAAAGAAAACTATTTTGAAAACCAAAATAAAAAAATCACTCATAATTTCTTAAAAACTACTTACAAAGCCCCAAAAAAATCCCTATAGTTTTTAAAATCAGAACTATATTATTAAAATTAAAGTGGTTCAAGTCGGAGGAAGGCACCTTAGGGGGTCTTTTCTTTATACATTAAAAGGGTCTCGGTCTCGACAGCATTTCGGAAAAAGGCCATGCTAAGAGTATGCAAGATTTTATACAATTTTGCGGATAATCTAGCTTTTTCTTACTAACAATAATGAGACGTTATGTTAATTAGGTTTGGATATTGTATACATCGTCTTTTCTTCAACTAAGAGTGCAGATTCATACAATAAGAATTATTTTTTTAATTATAAAATAAGAAAAAGTGAACCTATATTACTACTGATAGAGCTATGTTATAATCAAAATAAGGGTTTTACCCTTATTCCCTTTTTATAGGAGAGTGTTTAACATGATTATCAAGTTCATTCGTTTACGTTAATTTTAAACACAATTCGTTATGCCCAACTATTTTTTTCAAAATATGTGGGTTTATTTGATTGTGTCTTTTTTTATTAACTAAATACGAATGAAATGAGGAGTTAATCATGACTGAAAAGATTATTAAAATTAATAAAATTGATATATGTACAGAGAGCTTTGGCAATTCAGCAGATCCAGCAGTCTTACTGATTATGGGAGCCATGTGTTCAATGGTTTATTGGGATGAGGAATTTTGTCAACAATTAGCTAATACGGGCCGATATGTTATTCGTTATGATAATAGAGATGTCGGAAGGTCAACTACTTATAAACCCGGGAGTTCCCACTATACTGTGGTAGATATGGCTGATGATGCGATTGGAGTACTCGATGCATATCATATTGACGAAGCACATATTGTTGGAATGTCATTGGGTGGAATGATTGCTCAGATTGTAGCCTTAAGGAACCCTCAGAGAGTTCTAAGTATAACTTTGATTGCATCAGGTCTTTTTGGTTCTGAAGACAACAACCGGAATTTACCTCCAATCGATGAGAAGGTACTCACTTACCATGCTAATGCGGCCAAACTAAATTGGTCAGATGAAGAATCTGTTGCAAATTACTTGGTTACAGGATCAGCTTTACTGTGTGGTTCAAATCATAAATTCGATGAGAAGAGGGTTTATAAGCAGGTAGAAAAAGAAATAAAACGAGCAAATAACCTACTCAGTATGTTTAATCACTCCCTTCTTAAAGGTGATGATTCTTATGAGGGGAAGTTAAAAGAAATCAATATACCTACTTTGGTTATCCATGGTACAGAGGATATAGTGCTTCCATACGAGCATGGTCTTGCTCTTGTTAATGAAATTCCCCATGCTTTGTTACTAACCCTAGAAGGATCGGGTCACGAGATTCACTGTGACGATTGGAATCATATAATCAACGCTATTTCGAATCATACTTCAGTCCTATAATCATTATAGGACTCATATAAAACAAAAAAGATTTGGAACTGTTACTCAGTTAAAGAATATTAATGCTCAGTGATTGATATTTCTTTCCTATAACGAGAATTATGTAAATGAGCTGTCCATATGGGCAGCTTATTGTATTTTTTGCTTAGCGTGTTTTTCTTCAAAAATGCTGGCGGTTCCACTACTAGTATTCTTGCATTTAAATTATTTTTAATATATTATATTTATATGGTTATATAGAGATGGGTGTATACAAAAAGATTTTACCAAAATGTAATATAACTTATGCTTGTCTTTTTAATATGTATCTAGTAAAAGTACATTTTTTATCAATACAATTATGTTTTCAATATAAATGGAAGCTTATTTACTTTCAATGATAGGAGTTACTGGTTCTAGAACATAGAGGAACAAGGCACCATACAGAGTAATCTGACAAACCTAAGAAGTATTGTATGCAGTTTGTTCATCTCAAGTACAACAAGAGAGCCTTACCTCTCTAGGCAAGACTCCACTAGTGTAGTCGTATAATTTTTACATATCAAATAAGAAACAGAAAACATATAACACCAAGTAGAAGAACCCTACCATTCCGCCTACAGCTAATACCTGTTTAACCCAACTCTTAAATTTTAGATTACTGTAAATCTCTTGTACTCTTTCCATATTTCCTCCTATTAAGAAGAACCCTTAAAGACTCTCACCTTGCTATGGTACCATTAAAGAATGACTAATAGAGGTCTAATTTTTGTCTAAACGTATAAATATGCAACATTGCATACAGAAATCTATTGTTACAAATGTAAACGCTTACTATAATAAGGGTATAAAGATTAATCACATCCTAGTACTAACAAAAGAGGAGGAAATTATATGGAAATCGCAATGGCAGTTTTAAAATTTATCGGTGGAGCAATCCCATTAGTTCAAGAACTTCTAAAAGCATTTATGTAAATTCACTATTTAGCAATTATTTATAAAAATTATCATACAAATGATCTGTATATCAAGGATGAATTGATATACAGATTATTTGTGTGAGTAAAGTTCCTTTAACATTATTAATATGCAATATTACATATAAGAATGTATTGATAGAATTGTAAGCGCTTACTATAATGAGAGTATAAAGATAAATCACATCTTAGCAACAACAAAAGGGGCGGAAATAATATGATAATTTTAAAATTTATAGGTGGAGTACTCCCATTAATTCAAGAACTTTTAAAAGCATTTATGTAAGTTCATTATTTAGCAATTATTTATAAAAAATTATTATACCTCAATACGAAAAAAGGAAGAAGTTGATTTTTGTGAAGACAACAAGAAATACAAAAGGAAAAAAATTAATAGCAAGTTTAATAATCAGCTTTTGCACTATTAATTATTCATCTATTTCATTAGCGGAAACACCTAAAAGTAATTCAGCTAATGAACCCAAACAAGCTATTGGCATTGATACTGGCATAGCAAATTTAAAGTATAACAATCAAGAGATTTTAGCAGTAAATGGGGATAAAGTAGAGAGTTTTGTTCCGAAAGAAAGTACAAATTCAAATGGTAAATTTGTAGTAGTGGAACGTGAGAAAAAATCACTTACAACTTCACCTGTGGATATTTCAATTATTGATTCTGTGGCTAATCGTACGTATCCAGGAGCAGTACAACTTGCAAATAAAGCTTTTGCCGATAATCAACCTAGTTTATTAGTGGCTAAGAGAAAACCTTTAAATATTAGTATAGACTTACCTGGAATGAGGAAAGAAAATACGATATCTGTCCAAAATCCGACATATGGTAATGTGTCTGGAGCAGTAGATGATTTAGTATCTACTTGGAATGAGAAGTATGCATCAACACATTCGTTACCTGCAAGAATGCAGTATACAGAATCTATGGTATATAGTAAATCACAAATCGCAAGTGCTCTTAATGTCAACGCTAAATATCTTGATAACAGTCTAAACATTGACTTTAATGCCGTTGCAAATGGAGAGAAAAAAGTGATGGTTGCGGCATATAAGCAAATATTTTATACCGTAAGTGCTGAACTACCTAACAATCCATCTGATCTTTTTGATAACAGTGTTACGTTTGATGAGTTGACTCGTAAAGGGGTAAGTAATACGGCTCCGCCTGTTATGGTGTCAAATGTAGCCTATGGTAGAACCGTTTATGTAAAATTAGAAACATCATCTAAAAGTAAAGATGTACAATCTGCTTTTAAAGCTCTAATTAAGGGTCAAGGCGTTGAAGCGAGTGGACAGTACAAAGATATTTTTGAAGAAAGTACCTTTACCGCTGTAGTATTAGGCGGAGATGCAAAAGAGCATAATAAAGTTGTTACAAAAGATTTTAATGAAATCCGAAATATTATTAAAGATAATGCAGAATTAAGTTCTAAAAATCCAGCATACCCAATTTCATATACAAGCACTTTCTTAAAAGATAACGCAACTGCTGCTGTTCATAACAATACAGATTATATTGAGACTACAACTACAGAATATTCAAGTGCGAAAATGACGCTTGATCATTACGGTGCATATGTTGCTCAATTTGATGTATCTTGGGATGAATTCTCATATGATCAAAATGGGAAAGAAGTATTAACACATAAAACTTGGGAAGGAAACAACCAAGATAAAACGGCTCATTACTCTACAGTAATACCACTTCCACCGAATTCCAAAAATGTAAAAGTCGTAGCGAGAGAATGTACAGGTCTTGCATGGGAATGGTGGAGAACAATTATTAATGAACAAAATATTCCATTAACAAATGAAATAAAAGTTTCAATTGGAGGAACAACTTTATACCCAACTGCTAATATTAGTCATTAGTAGAAGTGAAGCACCCTGTTTACAGGGTGCTTTTTTACTTGGTCACAAGTATATCGGGATTTTTTGCAAATATAGCATACTCATCAGATAGCGATGGAGTATAGACTCATTTAGTAAACTTTGCAACAGAACCACTAGTTTTATTTTTTTAGAGATTTGCAAGAATTTTGTTATATTCAAGTTAGCGTTTTTTTGACACTCTCACGGCTAAAGCTACAAGCTGACTAACGTCAGTGGGATTCTTGCTACCAAATGCGAAGTCTATTTCTAGTATCGCTGACGTGCAAGATTGTGGTGTGCCACCACCCCTCCCACAACAGACTATATAGGTTTGTGGGCTACAGTACTGTGACCATACCGTACAAATTATTGGTTCTCATATGATTTTAAGTCTTTTGCAAGACTATGAAATGTTTATAAGTTTTGTTATCTGAACTTTCTGTCCCATTTTAAATGTTTATATCAATGTAATAGCATGTGATAATAGATATGTTTGTTTAGTAACACCTAGTTAATGTAGGAATAAAATTTACTTTTTATTACTTGTTCCACTTGTGGGTTTTTCCGAAATGCTGACCGTAACCCTATAAAGAACGTTCGATTTGTGCTCTCTTCATATACTATTTTAGAAAGGGATATTATGATGAAAAAAAGTAGCATAAAAATAAGCATATCAATTTTAATACCTATTTTATTAATCATATGTTTTATTAATGTTAAATACAGAATCCTATTAACTGCATTATTTGGAGCTTCGATTATTTCAACAACATTTCTTTGTGCAATTGGATTTATCTTAGCTGTTTTATCATATACAGAAAATAAAAATATTTGGGCGAAAATCGGAATAATGTTAAACGTGTTAGTATTTTTTATTCCTCTTATTTGGATTATAGGGGGTAATGGGTAGTTTAGATTTAGGGGTACCAGTTTATCACTATCAAAACAAGAAAAGCGAATACTCCAAAACGAAAAAATGAGCTTTTTACTTACCAGTTAGCACAAAATTTCACGCACCATATGTTTAATATATTTTATATAAATAAGTACACGTCAAATCTTACTTTAATCGCTAATATTGACTAAGATAAATCTTATAACAAAAAGGCTATGTATTATGAGTTTCATAAGTCGAAAAACAAAGATTGTATCGTCCTCTTTTGGCTAGTTGGTCTAATTTCTCCCGCATTTTCCTGGAAATATAAATTGATTTTGAACTACCCCCACTTTCACTTCGTTTAGAAGTGGGGGATTCCTAGGTAAAGAGTTCTATCGAACTCTAATTGATTAGGCTAACCCCGCAGTCCTTGCGGTTAGAAGCCTTATCGCTTCATTCTTTAGATTGATACTTGCGTTAATATCCCTATCATGGTGTGCATGGCAAGAAGGGCAATCCCATTTACGTAGGTTGAGATTTTTAACGTCTTTGTTTCGATATCCACAACAAGAACATAATTGGCTGGAAGCAAATGTTTTCGATACGACAATGACTTGTTTACCGTACCATTTTGCCTTATATTCCAACATAGTTCGAAACTGTGACCATGATACCTCACTAATCGCTTTTGCTAACTTATGATTCTTTAACATATTAGATACTTGCAAATCTTCTATACCGATAACATCGTGGTTTTTGATGATTTCAGTTGAGATTTTGTCCAAGTAATCTTTTCTAGCATTTGCCATGTATTCATGAATTCTAGCTACCTTTACTCGTTGTTTATTCCAGCGAGAAGATCCTTTCATTCTTCTAGAAAGAACACGCTGTGCTTTTACTAACTTCTCTTCTAACAATCGAAAAAACTTCGGATTTTTATAGGTTGTTCCATCTGACAAAATGGCGAAATCTTTTAGTCCTACATCTATTCCAATGTAAGAATTTGTTTTCGGAAGTTCTTGCACTTCTGTTTCAACTAACAATGAAACAAAGTATCTACCAGAAGGGTTCCATCTAACCGTAGCATTTAAAATACGTCCCTTTACTTCACGACTTTTGGCAAATCGAACAAGACCTAGTTTTGGCAATTTTATTTTGTTTCCTACAACAGCAATGTTTTCATTTGTTTGTTTTGTGGTGTAAGATTGTACGTTGTTCTTCTTAGATTTGAAACGCGGGGCATTGTTTTGTTTTTGGAAAAAACGTGTATAAGCATCCGCAAGGTTGCGAACAGACGACTGAATCGCAATACTATCCACTTCTTTTAGCCAAACAAACTCTTTCTTCATGGCAGGAAGTTTGGCAGAGCATGTACCATATGTCAAACCTTTTCCTGTTTCTTTGTATGCATTATTCCATAGTGATAGGAAATGATTGAATACAAAACGAGAACAGCCAATCGTTTTATTGATTAGAGTCGTTCGTGCTTGATTTGGATAGATACGAAATTTATATGCTTTATTGATCATCATTCATTTCACCTCCATTTCGATATGTATCTATTATATAACAAACATACATTCGATAGGTAGTGAAGTAACAATTTATGTATGTCGAACAATTAAGATGGCTCCCTGCCATCCCTTGTCCGAAGCCAATTCATCTCCCACCTACTCACTTAGCGTTCCTTGAGGAAGGAGTCTTCTTGGCTAAAATGATAAATATTTCATTTTAGAGTTTGATAAATATAATTTATAAAAAGTAAATATGAAAAAGTTAGAGAATTATCTTAGTTATTAAATAGATTCTGCCTATACTTTAAGTAGAGCCCAATTTATTAAATTTAAATAGTTTATATGTTCATATATAGAATTTTGAAGGGGGTAAATTGTAAATGATTCCAACGTCAACATATGTGGCTAAATGGGTATTAGATGACTTAACACTTGCATCAAGACCAAATCAGGGAATCAAACTAAGTACATTTAAAAAATTAGAGAAACTTTATGTAGAATACAGAGAAATGATTGAGGGAGATACTAGCTTTGAAATCACACATTATCTGCTAGAGTTTATCAATCCACATAATCTTTTTGTAGTAAGAGACGGTTACTATATATTTGATAATAAAACGATGAAATTTATTAAAGTATCGGACGATATTCATTTTTCAAATCAAAACTTAGCGTATTGTAATAATGGAGTTGCAGTGGATTTAATAAACGGAAAAATGCATTTTTTAGAAGGGCATTATTATAAAGTTAAGACCTCATATGTTGATTTATTAAAAGGAGAAACTATCCCTGTAATGGTACTAAGTCATTTGGATAATAATGTTGGAGTATCAGTTCCTTTGAAAATGTTTAATGAGGAAAGAACTTTTAAAATTTCAGAGAGTTATATAGTTGATCTTACCTCTAAGAATTGCAACAACGATAGTGAATTTAACCAAAAGGGAAACATAATACGATTTCTAAAACCTTCCATTGTGTAGTTAAGGATATATGGTAATTAAATTCATAATGGGTTCAAGAGGGTGAAAAAGGTGCCATTTTAAATGTATACAGTCTTTCGCGGTAAAGTAATTATAAAGGATGAATATAAAGTGTTGGTTGAATTAATAAATACAGGAAGCTGGGAAGAAGCAACTCTAAAATTACTACTCGTTAAAGAATATACAAAAGTTTATCAGAGCAAGGATATTCCATTTACAAAGAAACAAATAAATGAAGCATTAGTAGAAGATGATTTTCTATATATGAGATGGCAGCCTGGCAACTGGGAAGAAGAAAATGACTATTATACAAATTTAAAAGGTAATGAAAGGGCATTTATAACCAATTTAAAGAACTACAGAGATACAGAACATAACGTGGCACCTATTACATCATTTATCATTTTAGCCAAGAAGACTCCTTCCTCAAGGAACGCGAAGTGAGTAGGTGGCAGATGAATTGGCTTCGGACAAGAGATGGCAGGAAGCTATCTTAATTGTTCGACATGCATAAACTGTTACTTCACTACCTACAGAATGTATGTTTGTTGTATAATAGACACATATCGAAATAGAGGTGAAACGAATGATGATCAATAAAGCATATAAATTTCGTATCTATCCAAATCAAGCACAAGCGATCCTAATCAAAAAAACGATTGGCTGCTCTCGTTTTGTATTCAATCACTTCCTATCTCTATGGGATAATGCATACAGAGAAACAGGAAAAGGTTTGACTTATGGTACATGCTCTGCCAAACTTCCTGCCATGAAGAAAGAGTTTGTTTGGCTCAAAGAAGTGGATAGTATTGCGATTCAGTCATCTGTTCGCAACCTTGCGGATGCGTATACACGCTTTTTCAAAAAACAAACTAGTGCCCCCCGTTTCAAATCTAAGAAAAACAACGTACAATCTTACACCACAAAAAAAACAAATGAAAACATTGCCATTGTAGGAAAAAAGATTAAGCTGCCGAAACTAGGTCTTGTTCGATTTGCCAAGAGTCGCGAAGTAAAGGGACGTATTGTAAATGCTACGGTTAGAAGGAACCCTTCCGGCAGATACTTTGTGTCATTGTTAGCTGAAACAGAAGTACAAGAACTTCCGAAAACACAATCTTACATTGGAATGGATGTGGGACTAAAAGATTTCGCCATTTTGTCAGATGGAACAACCTATAAAAATCCGAAGTTTTTTCGGTCATTAGAAGAGAAGTTGGCGAAAGCACAGCGTGTTCTTTCTAGAAGAATGAAAGGATCTTCTCGCTGGAATAAACAACGAGTAAAAGTAGCTAGAATTCATGAATACATGACAAATGCTAGAAAAGATTACTTGGACAAAATCTCGACTGAAATCATCAAAAACCACGATGTTATCGGTATAGAGGATTTGCAAGTATCGAATATGTTAAAGAATCATAAGTTAGCAAAAGCGATTAGTGAAGTATCATGGTCACAATTTCGAGCTATGTTGGAATATAAAGCAAAATGGTACGGCAAACAAGTCATTGTTGTATCGAAAATATTTGCTTCCAGCCAATTATGTTCTTGTTGTGGATATCGAAACAAAGACGTTAAAAATCTCAACCTACGTAAATGGGACTGCCCTTCTTGTCTTACACACCATGATAGGGATATTAACGCAAGTATTAATCTAAAGAATGAAGCGATAAGGCTTCTAACCGCAAGGACTGTGGAGCTAGCCTAATAAATTAGAGTTCGATAGAACTCTTTACTTAGGAATCCCCCTCTTCTAAACGAAGTGAAAGTGGGGGTAGTTCAAGAATGTGATATTAAAAGAAGTAGCGACACATATTATAAAGCTGGAAGTTTGGTATGGTGAAGCTGATGGATCAGGGGAAAATGTTTTTATAAATAATGATTTTATAAAGAAGTTGTAGCAGTAATTAAATATTGCTGCTTTTTTATTTATTAATACACTAAAAATTATTGTTGTTAGCTTTATGTATATTCATTTATAATAGAATTTGGAAAATTTTATACTGCATTTAAGTATACAAGGGCTGGGAGCAGCTCTTTTTATTTTGCTCAGGGGGAGTGTGAAAGAAAAAAGTGTATGTTAGTGACAATATTAAATAATCTAATAGAAAATAAAAAATTAGAATTAGTAGAACTTGTAAATAAACATGGCTTTAGTCATACAAAAGTAATTCATTTAAGTCAAGAAATTGATAAATTAATTAATAAATATTTGAATATGAAAAAGGAACCCTATAATAGGGTTCAAAGGGAACAGATACATAAAAATAAATAAAAAGAATAATTCAATTATATAAGAAATTTGATACTGTAATATTGAGAAAGTGTAAAAACTCAATTAAGTTTGTTTAAAATTTACCCTTTTTAAGGGGATGGGCAAAGAAACCCAATTAGAGATTCAAACAGCATAGGACAGGATAAAACTTGCTGCACAGGTGCAAAGATATATATTGAGGAAAGAGAAGGTAACAACGAAAGAATAAGCGCAACAAGTAGGGGATACAGCTGTCCGCCAGGTGAAGATTTTCGATTAAAACTCCCTTAGAATTTTTAAAAAACATCAAAATGTCGCAACTGATTTGTGCACATGGCGACTTCATTTGAAAATACTGTAACCTATACATTTACCTTAACTCGTAAAAAAATTATTACCAATAGACCAAAAACAC
The DNA here is from genome assembly GCF_016483575.1 of Bacillus cereus group sp. N12. Taxonomy (NCBI): domain Bacteria; kingdom Bacillati; phylum Bacillota; class Bacilli; order Caryophanales; family Bacillaceae; genus Bacillus; species Bacillus cereus group sp. N12. Next base: position 6,174 of record NZ_JAEHBO010000075.1, on the reverse strand, counting down.
TTCTATGGCAAGTTGTATTGCAACCTATCAACTTAATCTTGCCCATCTACCGTTTTGACTTTTACGTATCAAGCCTGGATTATTTTTCATTTTGTTAATGGATTAATCAAAAAAGATTAAATGCATCTTACTGCTAGATTTTGATTTCGCAAAAAATTCCGCTTCATTTCCTCCATCCACAAAGCCACCAATATTTCTGAAAACTCCACATTCACCGGGGCCTAAATATCGTACTCCTACATAATCATTATAGCTATCAGGATCGTACTCCCATAGTTCAACCTTTAACTTACTAGTTGAACCTACTTCAGCAGCTCGACAAATCTTATAATCTCCACCAGTAGAGGCATATACATCACTTTCAGCACCATTAGAATATAGCGTTTGTTCTCCTAAGTAATCCCATCCAGAACTAAAAGGATCTATTGTGTTTGCAAATGTAGAAAAAGGGACCGACAATACTAACAACGTCGTTACGAATGCCACCATACTCATTTTAAACTTTTTCATTCTTATTCCTTCTCCCTTGTTTGTAATTAAAAATTATTGTTCTCCACATAATACATAAAATATTTTGTTTTATTCCAAATAAATGAATGCTTTAAAATAATGTTGTTTGAAATTACTTCTGTCCATATGTCAGAGCAAATAAATAAGCGTTTGTAAAATAGTTTCATTAAAAATCAATTGAATTTCATTAATTGAAAGAGAGGAAAACACTAAGATTTTTTTCAAATCAATGCATAAGACATACAATTACTTAATAGAAAAAGCATTGCAACATATTTATATTACTTTTCTATTCCGCCCGCTATATATCAAAGTACTAACCCTTGTTTACCAATGATATCCATTGCAATGTAATAAGATAGGTTGTAACATTTACCAGTATTTAAATGACAAACATTGTTTAAATCATTTCAACAAATAGTTAAGAAGGGAATACAATGAATAAAATAAAAAGGTTACTGAAACGTAAAACGACTTGGATAATTCTTATCCTATTCGTATTTGTTTATGTAAATAATAGTTCTTTTTTTGCTAAGAGGGATGAGGGAGCTCCTATTCTTCTTGCTCACCGAGGACTTTCACAAACATTTAGCATGGAAGGGATTGAGGGTGATACATGTACTGCAGAACGTATAAATAAACCTGAATATCCTTATTTAGAAAATACAATTCCATCTATGGAAGCGGCATTTAAAGCTGGGGCTGATCTAGTAGAGTTTGATGTTCAACCTACTAAAGATAATAATTTTGTTATTTTCCATGACTGGACTCTTGATTGCCGTACTAATGGTAAAGGTGTTACAAGAGATTTTACAACAAAAGAATTAGAAGCACTTGATATTGGTTATGGTTATACAGCTGATGGGGGGAAAACATTCCCGTTTCGTGGTAAAGGGATTAATCTTATGCCAACACTCGATGAAGTACTTAATCATTTTCCAGATCGTTCTTTTCTTATTCATATCAAAAGTGATGATGAAAATGAAGGAATCCAATTGGCTGATTACCTAAAGAAACTACCAGCTAAACGCCTTGAGCAACTAACTGTATATGGTGGAGATAAACCAATTGCTGCAATAGAAGAGCGCATCCCTAGTTTACGAACAATGTCAAAAGCAACTATGAAAAAGGATCTTCTTACTTATATTGCGTTAGGGTGGACTGGTTACATGCCTTCAAGCCTGAAGCATGGTGAGTTGCATATACCAGACAAAGTAGCTCCTTGGCTTTGGGGATGGCCAAATCGTTTTCTTAATCGAATGGATAAAGCGGATACTCGAGTTATCATTGTAGGGGGAAATGGATTTGGATTTTCAAGTGGATTTGACTCACCTGAAGATATAAAGCGTCTTCCTGAGGATTATACAGGTGGAATTTGGACAAATCGCATTGATAAAATAGCACCTTTATTTAAGAAATAAGGGATAATATAATAATCGAAGTGTTTATATGGTTACAGTATTACGTTAAGTTCCTAGAATTGTTGTTTTAGAATTGATAGAATTAAATATTTAACAAAAAAGATGAATTTATGATATATTTCTAAAGTAGTGCACGAGTGCAAAATCACAAGAAAGATCACCTATTTTATAGGTGATCTTTTAATGTTTATTAAATACATTTTTTATTGATTTAATACAAATAATTTTTGAACCTTTTTACAAAAGATAAAACTACATGAAAATTAAAAGCAAGTAAAAAAATGGAGAGTGATTTATCTAAAGATATAGAATTTTTAACAAAGATGCATAATTATGTTATATAATGATGTTAACAAACCATATTTTAGGCATTACCCCGATTGTGTAGAATAAATAATTTGTTTTGATGAGCTAAAATATTTAGCTAAAAGAACTTGTAGCGGGGCCTGCTACAAGTTCTTTAATGTTTTCAGTAAAGGAAAATAAGAAAAAGGAGGGAATACAAGTATGACAAGAAATTTAAAGAAAGCAGCAATTAATTCGTTAGATGGTAAATGGGGGCTGGGTATAGGAGTATCAGCGTTAAACTGTTTTGTACCCACTCTTAGTGCATCAGCAATCGCGGGTTTCATGTATTTAATAGTTGGCCTATTTATTGGAGTAATTGGTTTGGATGTGTTCTTAATTTATTCAATTAGTGGGGAACCACAAGTAGATCCGACTGCACTAGTATTACTTATTCTAAGTTATATATTTTTAGGACTTATTTGTTTCTTAATTTACAGTTCCATACAAGGTATCTTTAACTATGGATACTCTGTTTTCACCTTACATTTAGGTAAAAATGAAGATGTTAAAGTAGATGATGTATTTTTGGGGTTTAAGAAGAACAATTTGTTTAAGTCAATAAAATTGGGTCTGTTGCAGGCTATTTTTCTTTTTTTATGGAGTCTATTATTAATTGTTCCAGGTATTATTAAATATTTTTCTTATTCCATGTCGTATTACATATTAATAGAGAATCCTGATTATACAGCAAGTGAAGCATTGAGGGAGAGTAAAAGAATAATGAAAGGACAAAAGTTAAAGTTATTTGTTCTTTGGTTATCATTTATTGGTTGGTTTTTATTAGCCGCATTTATAGGAATGTTTACATTTAATCTATCATTTATTTTCATTTCTCCTTATTACAACACAACTGTCTCACATTTTTACTTAGATTTAATTAAAAAACAGGATGTTGGAGAAGCGAAGGTAAGTATATAAATAGGAAAAAAGTATGTATAAGGAAAGTGAATACTATCTTGATAGTGGATATGCAATTAAGCATATCTATTTTTAAGTATTATATTAAAAGAGTTAAGCTGCTAGATACATAATATTTATTATGATTTGAGCAAGGATACCGCAAACATGTTGCGAGTTGGAGGAAATAGTGATGTGGCGGTTACCCATACCCATCAACTTAAGAATGGAAACAAAGTGTACTTTCATTTTGTGGGGTAAAACATTCCTAAAATAGAAGCATACTCTTAATAATACGCATACCAAATAAACCCTATCGTTTTATTAAGAGTCAAGGCAATAGTAATGAAATCCTATATTTATACGATTGAATATAATGTCACACATTTTATAAGGTAAAAAGGAAAGGATAGATGAACAGGAGAGTGTACCTGTTTACATCTATCCTTTTTTACAGTAATATGACTACATTTACTACTATAACAAGGATTTTTACCACAATAAATTTTCATATGGTTATTGAACTATTTTTTGAATAACTAAATTAACCTCTTCTTTAACTTTAATTACGAATAAATGGTCCCCTTCACCTTCAATTGGATCAACTACATCTTCATTAAAAGATTCAGCATGTTATCTACCATATCTATGAAACTATCGGTTTTTATTTTCCCTGATTCCTTTCCATACCTAAGGTACCCAAAAGTCCACTGGATTCCTGAGGCTACCATCCACATTTGTGTCTCTGAAAAGACATTTTGTGCCACTAGACGTAACTGTAGATTCCTGAACAAGCTAAATCATGAAAATACATACAAAGATAGATTATCATCCATTCCATTACTGTTTTGCTTCGTTCGAATAGAAAAACTCGGAAGAACGCCACTTGTTCGATATCTCCTCAATGTGATAAGGTGTCGTTCTGCAGCATCCACCTATTAAACGTGCACCTGCTTGGTACCATTCTTCAGATTGAATATCCAACGCGTTACATTGTTCATGATCATGCCATGTTTTTGTTTCTGGATTATAAGTTTCACCAGAGTTTGGATAAACAATAATCGGTTTTTTGGTGTTTGCCCTCAACTCTTGGATTGCACCAGTCACAACGGTTATTGGCGCACAATTGATGCCTATCGCTACAATTTGTTCACTTTTCTCAAAAGCTCGTGCACACTCCACGAGTTTCATACCTTCACTAATCTCTTTCTCATTTTTTAGCGAAAAGGAAAGCCACGCATATATTTCTGGAAACTCACGCAATAATGTATCTAATACTCTTGCTTCCTGCAGGGAAGGGATCGTTTCAAATGCCAATAGATCTGCACCTGCTTCGATTAACGCAGACATTCTCGAACGGTGAAAGTCTGCTAATGTTTTATCTGTCACACCATAGTTGCCTACATACTCTGAACCATCTGCAAGGTAAGCCCCGTACGGCCCAACTGATGCAACAACCAATGGTTTAGGCCTATTTGTTTGCGTATTTTCCTTCCAAAAATCATCTCTTGCCCTTCTTGCAAGTAACACCGTTTTCTTAATTAATTCCAAAGCTTCCTGTTCTTGTATTCCACGCGCGGAAAACCCACTAATAGTAGCTTGATAGCTTGCTGTTATGGCGCAGTCCGCTCCAGCACGAAAATAGTCTGAATGAACCCGATAAATGAGTTCCGGATTTTCTAATAACACACGTGCCGACCAAAGGGGATCGTCCAAATTACATCCATGCGCCTCCAATTCTGTAGCTAATGCTCCGTCAAGAAGCATAATGGAATGTTGGGATAAAATAGCATCAATTGGGTTGATTTTGTTCGACATAATCTACGCCCCTCTTTTTTAGATTTTTTGTTAGATAATAACTTCCATAGCAAAACAAAATAAACGGTATGCCACAATATAAGGCAATTCTCTGTGTTGGATCGAATGCAATTCCAATACACGATGCCAGACAAAGGATAAAAGAAACAATTGGTACTAATGGATATAGTGGTGTCCGATAAATCAAGTCCTTTTCAGAATTTCCTTCTTTCAAAAATTGTCTGCGAAATAGGAACTGGGAAGCACTAATACTCATCCAAACTACAACTACTGCTAGACCGGAAATGGAAACAAGTACGATATAGACAGTATCTGGTGCCACAATACTTGAGAGCAAAGCCAAAGCTCCACCCACCATGCTGAAAATGACGGCGTTGATTGGAACACCTTGCTTCGTCATTTTTCCAAAAATCGGAGATATCGTATTCTTATTAGCAAGCGACCAAAGCATTCTAGAAGAGGCATAAAGGCCTGAGTTTGCCGCAGATAAAATGGCTGTTAAGATAACGAAATTCATTATGTCAGCTGAATATGGCACCCCAATTCGTTCTAGAACTGCAACAAAAGGGCTCTCTAATATCCCTGCATCGGAAATAGGCAATAACGCAGATAAAACAACAATCGTTCCTACAAAAAAGATAATCAATCTCCACAGAGTAGTTCGAATGGCCTTCGGTATCATTTTTTCCGGGTTCGCTGTTTCTCCAGCTGCAATGCCTATTAATTCTGTTCCCGAAAAAGCAAAATTAACCGTAAGCATGGTCATTATAATGGCCGTAGCACCATGAGGAAATAAACCTCCACTTGTAAAATTAGAAAAGAATGGTGCTGGTTTTGAATGAGTCATCGGAAGAAACCCTAGCATTGCGGCTACTCCTAAAACAATAAAAATCACAATAGCTATAACCTTTATCAATGAAAACCAAAATTCGGATTCGGCGAAAAATTTAACAGTCAGGACATTTAATAAAAAGATCAAAATGGCAAAAAGAGCACTCCATACCCAAACACTAATCGATGGAAACCATCGCTTCATAAGTAATCCTGCGGCTGTAAATTCAGAACCTAAAGCAACAGTCCAAGTTAACCAATACAACCAGGCTACTGTATACCCTGTACCCGGTCCAATGTATTTAACTGCATAACTATGAAATGCGCCCGTTTCAGGCATATGTACGGA
>NZ_JAEHBO010000074.1:0-27946 GCF_016483575.1 Bacillus cereus group sp. N12 | reverse complement strand
AGCGAGCAGTATCGGTATACGTGCTGGGGAAAAGATTACAGGAAATGAATCTTATTATTTACCAGTAGGTATTAAGAAGGGGGAAAATAAATGATTAATTTTTTACTATATTTAGCAGTATCACTCGCACTTTTATGTATAGGTTTGTTCCTTATGGAAGTGACAACGAAAGTGAAAGAATTTAAGTTAATGGCTCAGGGTAACAAAGCGGTCAGTTATGTACTTGGAGGAAGGGTACTCGGGCTAGCTATCGTTTTATATTCAACGGCCGCTAATTCCATTTCACTTTTGGATATGGTTTCGTGGGGAGCGGTTGGTATTTTGGCCCAAATTATTGTTTATTATTTAGCTGAGTGGCTTACACCACGCTTTAATATAAATAAAAGCCTTGAAGAAGATAATCAAGCAGTCGGCCTGTTTCTTATGTTTTTATCACTTTCAATTGGTATTGTAATTGCTGGTTGTGTAACTTACTAAAAACTTACGTTTTATACGTAAGTTTTTTTCGTTCGCTAACTTGTACTATATATGAGAAAATAGGCTAACAACAGAGAGGGCTTTTCTGTAATAAGGAAAAGTTTCCATACAAAGTGTTGACATCTATTTTAAATAAGAGTAACATTTTCTATGTAATTAAAATAAGTCTCTGTTAGGTGAGGCTCCTGTATAGAGAAATGCTACTGCCCAAAAATGTCGAGAGACGCCAATGGGTCAACAGGAATGATCGAATTAAGGTTTTTCTTAACGTAGCTGGTAATGAACCTATGCTATACAGTGCTAAAACTCGGCGAGGGAGAGGTCCGTAGATTTCTAATTATATTAGGAATCGTTTATTTGTGTATGCAATGACCTTTGCTCTCTTATGAGTAAGGGTCTTTTTTGTTACCAATCTATGAGTCATTTCATAATATAAACTATAAAAATAAACGAGGAGGTGAGGAGCATGTCAAATTCTGACTCGGTTCCGTTACCCATATACTTCAAATCAAAAATATATGATGTAGGCAGGAAACGACTTGTTCCTCCCTCTATATTTATCATAATGTAGCGTTTATATACATAATTAAGCGCTAGACACTTTCACGGTAAAGTGGATAAATTGAGAAACAAAGCGTTTCTTCCTATGTTGTAAAGGAGGAGACGATAATATGTTATATGTAAACAAAACTGTGGGTAACACGTCATATAAACAAAGTAAAAAATCAATGAAAGAACAAACAATGCTTCAAAAAAATAAAGATTTATTAATTGAAATTGCAACAAGAGATGTAAAATCTGTATTTGCGTATTTTAAAACAACAAGAGACGGATTATCTATGAAAGAGGCGCAAAAACGTATTCAAGTATACGGTCGAAATGAATTGACTTCAAAAAGAGCGCGTATTGCAGAAGTAATAATGAAGTTAAGTGGAATGATTCCAGGTTTTTCAAAACAACATGTGCGTGATCAATTGCAATGTGAAACAATTACTGTGTCTAGAGTAGAATGTGCTAGTAGTACAGGGCTAAATAACGAACTGAAAATGATGAAGTTACCAGTACAAGAACTTGTACCAGGAGATATGATTTTTCTTTCAGAAGGTGATATAGTACCGGCAGATGTACGTATCATTTATGCAAATGATTTATTGGTAAATGAATCTGTGTTGACAGGGAACGATGCAAATGTTGAGAAATTTGAAAGTTGCTACCACCTTGAACGTAAAAGATTTATTCCATTAAAACGGATGAAAGACTATAATCCACTTGAACTTGAAAATGTATGTTTTAAAGGTACTAATATTATTGGTGGAAATGCAAAGGCTGTAGTTGTTTCAACAGGTAAAAATACGTATTCAGGAATACTTCATACTTGTTGCAGTAGAACGTCTTAATGTGTTAATGATGCTAAATATATAAAAACAATGTATAATAGACAAAGTTGAAAAAACGTAGAATGGTAATCTATTTATATAACCTTACGTGATAACGTGAGGTTATTATTTTTTGTTAGTAGGAGAGGAATTATGAAAAAAGTATTATTAGTTGATGGTATGGCACTATTATTTCGTGCTTTTTACGCAACAAGTGTCTACGGACAATTTATGAAACGACAAGATGGTACCCCGACGAACGGGATTCATGGTTATATGAAGCATTTATTAACAGCAACACAAGCAATCGAACCAACGCACATTGTAACGTGCTGGGATATGGGAAGTACGACATTTAGAACGGAATCTTTCTCGAATTATAAAGCAAATCGTGCAGCACCGCCAGAAGAATTAATTCCGCAATTTGATTTAGTGCAAGAAATGACTGCGAAATTATCTATGCCTGTAATAGGCATGAAAGGTTATGAAGCGGATGATTGTATTGGTACGCTTGCAAAACAATATTGCAATGAAGCAGAAGTTTATGTTTTGACAGGTGATACAGATTTACTTCAACTTGTTGATACGAATGTTACAGTTATGCTTCTTCGTAAAGGAATTGGAAATTACGAGTATTACACACCGGAAAAAATCATGGAAGAGAAAGGTGTAGAACCTTGGCAAATTGTCCATGCGAAAGCTTTCATGGGAGATACGAGTGATAACTATCCAGGCGTAAAAGGTATTGGTGAAAAAACAGCGTATAAGCTTATTCAAGAATACGGCACAGTATCGGCAGTACTAGAAAATATAGCATCATTAACGAAAGCGCAGCGTACAAAAATTGAAAGTGATTTAGAGAATTTAAATATCTCTTTACAATTAGCGCAAATTCATTGTGAAGTTCCAATTTCATGTTCGTTAGAAGAAGGGTTACACACAATGGACGAAGAAAAACTACGCTTTGTATGTAACGAAATGAATTGGGGAAGACCTGAAATATTAATAAACATGTTATAAATACTAGAAAGACCGATTTAGAATGAATCGGTCTTTCTTTTTTTGTTCACAAAGTTGTCAGAAAATAAACGGAATTTTCATGTGAAGTTCAAATGGATTTCACAACAATCAATTATTATAAGTCTACACAGATAAATCCTTATCCCGCATTAACGGGCGGTGGGACTTCTATATCAATATTATCGCTGAATAAAGAGTGATGATGGAAGAGTAACTCCCTGTAAAGGCCCGATTGATGTAGGCTAATAATTAGTGAGGGTACATCCTTTCATTGATTAAAGTTTCAAGTTATCTTTTATATAAACCATCCCCCAAGGAGGAAAATAAACATGCGAAAAAAAGTGAGAAAATCCTTTAAACAATTATTAATAGAAAATAAACAATCCCTACTAACTAATAAAGAGAATATGAAAGAAATTGAAGAACGGATTGAGAAACGACATGTAGCATATAGTGCTGCTAGCAATTGATAATTTTGTTTATGAAAAAAGCTTGTAGGTTGGATATTATCCGAACTACAAGCTTTTTCTTTTTGATTAACGCCACCAAATCCAAGTCCAAAAGTAATTTCGTATATTTCGAGGAGTAATGCGTATGAAACGTTCACCGTCAAAGAAACAATTAAAATTTGGTAGTGTTTCATCTGGATTTTCTGGAATAAAGGTGACGATGTTTTCGTTACTTGTAACGGTTACTGTAATTGGTGGATCGGTAGGCGAGATTTGAAGTTGTAAAGAAACGTTTGCTGTGTTTTTAAATTCATTATGAATAGGTGGACTTATCACTTGTACTGTGAATAACACGATAATTGTTTCGTTCGGTTCCAAATTAGTAGCGACTAGGAAACCGATATTCGGGTTCGCTAATGGCGAGCGTTCCCCATTAATGAAGACAGTGCCGTTTATAAATTGTAAACCTGCTGGAATGGTGTCTTGTAACGAGATATTTGAAAGTGAAATCTCGGAAGTATTCGTAATACGCACCGTGTAATCAAAATATTGATTTAAATAAGCTGAGCTGACGGAAGCGTTTTTCGTGACTGTCGCAGTAATAAATTGAACAGGTATACGAACAATATTCGAATTAACAATGAAAGTAATAATCGGATCCTGTGGTGTTAATTGAAAAGCGGCTGTAACGGTTGCAAAATTGATAATCGTACTGTTTGAAGGAATAGAAGTTACGAGAACTTGGAATGTTATAGTTGCTACTGCATCTGCAGACAAAGAACCGATATTTATACCAGTGTCTGGACGAACATTTGGAACCGGAGTACCGTTAATTGTTACGCTGTTTTCTATAAATGTTGTACCAGCTGGAATCGTATCTGAAACGGAAGTACTTACTGTAGGAATTGGTGAATGATTAAATATTTCTAATGTGAATGTAATAATATCTCCTATAACGACAGTAGATTTGTCAGCGTTTTTCTCGATGCTCACCATTGGATCAACGATCGTGATTGTCACGGTGTTTGTTTGCTTTGTAATTGTAATAGGTGGTTCATTCGGATCAATGGTAACAGTATAGGAAACAGAAGCATCATTATTGATTACAGATTGGGTAGTTGAAGAAGATATTGTTACTTGGAATGTGATAATAGCAGATTCATTAGGAGCAAGGTTTCCTAACATAATACCGTTTTCGGGATTCGCATTAGGTTGATTAATTCCGTTAATCGTAACACTGCTAGTAACGAAGGCTGTATCTATTGGTACGGTATCTATGGCAAGAAGATCTTCAATCGTTACATTTCCACTATTAGTAATCGTAATAGTATACGTTAAAGTTTGACCAGGTAAGGCATTCGTGACATCAGCAGATTTTATAGCAATAACATTATCATTTTGGACAGTTGTTGTGACAGTATTTGTTGTAGTCGTATTTGTAACAGGTAAGTTATTTGGGTTGACTATATAGTTAAAAGTAGTAATTGCTTCGTTGTTGAGTTCATTTGGTGTTGGGATAGAAGTCACAGAAACTTGGAATGAAGCGATAGCATCTCCACCAACAATTATAGTACCAATTGGTATGCCGCTTACTGGATTTACTCCTAGAAGCGTTTCTCCGTTTACAATGACGCTATTTTCTATAAACGTAGTACCTTGAGGAATAATATCTTGAATGATTACATCATTTGTTGCAACATTACCGGTTTGATTTAGGGTAATCGTATACGTTAACGTATCACCAACCGTTGCAAATGCAAGGTCAACAGCTTTATTACTATTCAAATTCGCGTGATTAATTTCTGTTGCGGCAGCTGATGAAATAATAGTTTCGGTAATAGGTGGTCGATCTGGTACCGTGTATTCATATTGAATTGTACTCGTGTTAGAGATTGGATTTGTTTGCGGAATCGAAGTAATCCGTACTTGGAATAGAACAGTTGCTGTCGTATTAGGCGGAATGTTATCAATTTGTATACCGTTAAGTGGATTATCATTTGGACGAGCGTTGCCATTCACAATAACACTATTCTCTATAAAGCTCGTATTTGCTGGGATGATATCTGTAACAATAATGTTTTCCACTTGTATATTCCCATTATTGGTGATGGAAATTGTATAAGGGATGATAGTTTGTAGGTCAGCATATTGGATAGGTGTTGTTTTTGTTGCAATTACATTTGCAGAAATAACTTCAGTGAAGGTAATATTACTACTTGATATTTGTTCTTCACCATTTATTGTATAACGAGAAGTTGCTTGATTTTGAACATGGCCACTAGCTGGAAGAGCTACCACAGTAACGGAAAATGTGACTGTGATCGTAACGTTAGGAGCAATCGTGCCTACAAGTATACCGTTACTTGGATTGGCATTAAGCTGCGGAATGTTATTTACTAAAACGCTACCGTCTATAAAGGTTGTTCCATCAGGGATATTGTCTGTAAATACAACAGCAGTAGCATCCGTATTCCCTGTATTCGTTAAAGTTGTTGTATAAGTTAAAATGTCACCAATCGTTACAGAAGTCAAATCAACAGTTTTTAGTGAAACGATATCAGCATCATTAATTTGAACGAAAGTAGTATTGGAAGTAGTAGATTTTTGAATTGGTGCAAAGTCAGGATTGAAAATAAAGTCGTAGACGATGTTTGCAGTATTAGGTGTTGGATTTACAGCAGGTAAATTCGTAACGGAAACTTGGAATGTTATTGTTGTCGATTGACTTGACGCAATATTAGGAATAGAAAAACCGATATTTGGATCTGCTGCAGGAAATACAGTGTTGTTAACTATTACACTTCCCGGAATAAAGACTGTTCCATCTTCTATCGTATCTGTAAAAAAGATGGAGTTAGTTGTAGTGGATCCGTTATTTTGAATGAGTACTGTATATGCAATGGTTTCATCAATATTAGCTAATACTGTATTAGCGGATTTTGTAGCGATAAGAATAACATCAATAAATTGTATATTTGTAGTATTGGAAGAGGTCGTTTCTGAAATTGGTGGTAAGCTTGGGTCTAGTTGATACTCATAGTGAATGACGGCGATATTATTAATGTTATTTTGTGGTGGTATAGAGACTACGCTTACTTGGAACGTAACAATAATCGTATTATTTGGAAGAATTATATCAAGATTGATACCGGTAATTGGATTTTCGTTAGGTCTTGGTACGCCATCTACAAGGATGCTATTTGGAACGAATGTGGTGCCAGCAGCAATTGCGTCAAGTAGAAGCGTATTTATAATAGGTATTGTACCAGCGTTTGTAACTGCGACTGTATATGTGATGATTTGACCGATACGTGTAATGGATCTATTGGCGGATTTAATGGCACTAACATTTGCTGTCCGTACTTCAGTATTTACTGCATTTGATAACGATCTACGCTGAATAATTGGAGAACTAGGGTCAATTTGGTATTCGTACGAAGTGTCTGAAATATTAATGACTGTATTGCCCTCTGATATATTTGTAAGTTGTACTTGGAATGAAATAGTGACTGTTTCATTTGGTTGTATCGTGCCTAGAACTACTCCGTTTTCAGGATTAGCGCCAGGCTGAGTTACATTATTTATTGCTAAGCTATCTTCAATGAATATAGTACCTTCTGGAATGTTATCAATGAACACGGTATTGTTAGCCGGAACGGTTCCTATATTTTGTAGTGTATTTGTGTAGGTAATAATTTGCCCGATTGATATGAAATTTACATCCGCGCTTTTAACAGAAATAATATTTGCATTTTGAAGTGATGTTGTAACAATGTTAGAATTTGCAGAGCGATTTACTGGTGGGGCTGTAGGAATACTTACATATTGGTAAGTTGCTGAAGATTGATTTGCAATTTCGGTTTCAGTAGGTGGATTATTTGTTTGCACTTGAAATAGTATCGTTTTGGAACTGTTTGCTGGAATTGTTCCAATCGGTATTCCGTTTTCAGGATTTACACCTGGCTGCAGGACACCGTTAATTGTGACACTATCGGGAACGAATGTAGTCCCGGCTGGAATAGAATCTGTGAAAATAATATTTATTGCATCAACATTACCGATGTTTTTCACTTCAGAAATATAAAGGATAGTTCCACCGATATCTACAGTTATTGGATTGGACGTTTTTGTAATTGTCAATTGTGCTTGCACGAAATTTGTAATGACAATATTACTTGTAGATGTTTCAGTAATAGGTGGTTGCCCTGGGTCTGGTTGGATTGTATATGTTGTATTAGATTGATTTGTAATCGATTCTTGCGAGAATGGATCGTTAATAAGAATTTGGAACGCAATAAGGTGAGTAGCGTTTGCTGCTAGGGTAGGCAAAGTAACACCTACATTTGGATTGGCACCAAGTATAGCTGTTCCGTTAAGTGTAAAACTATTTTCTACGAATGTGGTACCTTCTGGAATAGTATCTGAAAATATGAGATTCGTAGCTGGAATATTTCCGGTATTTTCTAGTGTTATCGTGTAGGTTAAAATGTCGCCAGTTGTTGCTTGTTGTGCATTGACTGCTTTTAAAGAAAGAACATTCGCATCTGAAATTTGTGTGAAAGCTGGATTCGAAGTAATTGTTCGAGAGATGATAGGAGCAGTTGGATCGGCGATAAAAGTATAGTCAATACGGGCTATATTAGAAATTGGATTCACGCTTGGAATAGATTGAACGATAACTTGGAATGTGACGGTGACAATTTCTGACGACGCGATGGAGTTTAATGGTATTCCTACGTTTGGATCGGCACCTGGAACTGAGATGTTATTAATGGTCACGCTATTCGGAATAAATGCAGTACCTTCTGGGACTAAATCTGTTAAAGTAACTGTATTTGCAGTTGTATTTCCGTTATTTTGAACAACTATTGTGTAAGTGATTGTACCGTTAGTAGATTGTACGAGAGAATCTGTATTTTTAATTGCGGATAATGATGCATCAACGACAGCTGTAGTCACCGTATTAGATGAGGATGTTGCTGTAACTGGAGGTTGACTCGGATCGACAATATACGTGTAATTTGTAAGTGCTTGATTTATTATTGCCCCTTGCGGTGGAATAGAACTTGCAAGAAATTGGAACGTAATAGTAGCAGAATCACCTGGTGCGATAATACCAACTGGAATGCCGAGAGTTGGACTTGCATCTGGAAGTGAAATCCCGTTAAGCGTAACACTATTTGGAACAAATAATGCCCCTTCAGGAATTCCATTAATGAGTAATACAGAATTTGCAGGAAAGTTTCCAGTGTTTGTTAATGTTGCAGTGTACGTAATTATATCTCCAATAGATACGATTGTTCGATTTGCTTCTAAAATCGTTGTAACAGTAGCGTTATTAATTTGTGTAGAAGCACTATTAGAAGTTACTGTGCCTGTAACAGGAGGAGAGGCCGGATCAACAATGAATGCGAATTGAATAGATGCAACGTTTGTAATTGGATTTGAAGGTGGAGTAGATGTAACTATGACTTGGAAAGTAACGGTTAAGGAACTGTTCGTACTAACGGTTCCGATGTTAACTCCGTTATTTGGATTTGCACCTGGAATGGTACTTCCATTTACAGCAAAACTATTTTCAACAAAGGTCGTTCCTGCTGGAAGTAGGTCTGAGAAATTTACATTCGTAGCGTTCGTATTGCCGCTATTTTGAATTAAAACTGTATAAGTGATCGTGTCTCCAATATTCGCAAAGGCTGTACTAGCAGTTTTTACAGCTGAAAGTATTGCTGAATTAATAGAAGTAACGAAGACGTTCGTTTCCACGTTGCCAGGCTGAGCCTGTAATGCATTGCCTACGTTATATTGGAAGTTAACAAATCCTAAGTTTTGGAGTTCGGGTGTGAACGTTGTTGGATTGCTTACGATTTGCACTTGGAATATGATTGTTACAGTTTGATTTGGATTGATTGTATTTATACCAACACCGTCAATAATGGAAGCGGATGAAAATGGAGTGCCATCAACAACAACGGATTCTGCAACAAATTGTGTCCATGTCGGTAAAGGGTCTGAGAAAACAACGTTGTTAGCTGGAATATTGCCTGTGTTCGTAATAGTCGTTGTATACGTAATTGTATCACCGATCGTTGCAAATGCTTTATCTCCTATTTTCATAGTGTTTAAAATAGCACTTTCAATTTTTGTTGTAACATTGTTAGAAGTAATGTTTTTTGAAACTGGAGGATTGGCTGGATTAACGATATGTTGAAAGCTAACGCTAGCTTGATTGGTAATTGGATTTATAGGTGGAATTTCATTGGCATTAATATGAAATGCTACAATGGCAGATTCGTTTGGCGCGATATCACCAATTGGAACGCCTGTAACGATATCCGCATTTGGGATGCTAGTTCCATTAAGTGTAAAACTATTCGGTTCAAAGGAAGTTCCGTCTGGAATAAGATCGGTAAAAATAACATCCGTTGCACTAACATCTCCGCTATTTGTAATTATAACGGTGTAGGTAATATCCTGCCCGATATCTACCGTAGATACATTGGAATTTTTTTGCGCAGTAAGGATAGCGCTATTAATTTGTGTTGTCGTTGTATTAGATTGATTGGAAGTTGTAATAGGTGGCTGGCTAGGATCAACGACATAATGATATGTGGTAGAAGCAGAGTTAGAAATGGGATTAAGTGTTGGAAGTGTAATAACAGTTGCTTGGAATGTAACGATTGCCGTATTACCACCATTAATGGAACCAATATTTACACCAGTTGATAAATCGGCGTTTGGAATGGTTTGCCCATTAACTGTGAAACTATTTGGAACGAAACTTAAATTGCTATCAAGTATATCGATAACGGTAACATCAGTTGCAGCCGCATTCCCAGTATTAGGAAGGTTAAGTGTAAATGTTATTGTATTACCAACATCCGCAAAGGTAAGATCTGCCGTTTTTGTACTTATAATATTTGCATTGTTTATTTGAAGAAGCGTAGTGTTAGAATTAGCTGTACTTGAAGCGGGAGGATTAACAGGATCAACAGTAAACTCATACGTCGTTGATGCTGTATTTGGTGCTGGGTTACTAAGGGGAATACTATTTACTTTAACTTGAAAGACGATACTATATATTTCATTTGGTGGAAGTGTTGCAAGTAATACACCTGTATTTGGATTCGCGTTAGGTTGTAAAACGCCATCGACAGTTAATGTGTTAGGAACAAATGTGAGTCCACTTGGTAATACATCTGTGAATACTATATTCGTTGCATCCGTATTTCCTATATTCGAAATAGAAGTAGTGTAAAAAGTAGTTTGCCCGATATCTGCAAAGGATACACTTTCATTCTTCGTCATAGATAATATGGCTTCCTTAATTTGTGTTGAAACAGGATTACTAATTGAAATTTCTGCATCAGGTGGTGAGACTAATTGATACGATGTTGATGAGAAATTTACAATTGGGTTTTTGGTTGGTAATGATGTTACAGTAACTTGGAACGAAACTGTTACTGTAGTCCCGGCTGTTATTGTCCCAATATTCACACCGTTCGATGGATCCGCCCCACTTTGAGGAACTCCATTAATAGAAAATGTGTTTGCAATAAATGTAGTGACGCTTGGCACGGTATCTGTAAATATAACATTTTGTGCGGATGAGTTTCCATTGTTTGTTAAAACGACAGTATAAGTGAGTGTGTCTCCAATACGACTAAAGGATTTATCGACTTGTTTTAATGAAAGAATGTTAGCTGTATTAATCGTAGTAAACACTGTGTTTGAAGTAACATTTCTTGAAACAATTGGTGCATTTGGATCAGCTATAAATGTGTAAGAAGCAGTAGCGGAATTGGCAATAGGATTTTGAACAGGGGTAGAAGTAGCGGCCACTTGAAATGCTATAGATATTGAACTGTTAGGGGCAATTGATCCAATCGTTATGCCGGTATTAGGATTGAGCCCGATTTGTGTGATACCACCTATTGTAACGCTATCAGTAATAAACGTTGTACCATTTGGTATAAGATCAGTGAAAGTGATATTAGTAGCACTTGTATTACCGGTATTTGTCAAAAGTGTCGTATAGGTGATGGTACCACCTAGTGTTACAAGTGTTTGATCTACAGATTTCACCATCGTTATCATAGCATCTAGTACAGGGTTTGTAGCAATATTCGTTGAAGCAGAAGTGGTAACAGGAGTTCCGTTTGGATCAACAGTATAAGAATATAAAATGGTATCATTACCCATAATTGAACTGGAAGGGGGAACAGAAAGAACAGTTACTTGGAAAGTAACGGTTACGGTTTCACCAGGAGCGATATTGGTTATATTTACTCCAAGTGCTGGTTGCACACCAGATTGCTGAACCCCATTTATTGTGACTGAGTTTGGTATAAAGGTAGTGTTAGCTGGAATTGCGCTCGTGAACGTTATATTCGTTGCTACCGTATTTCCTGTATTTGTAATAGTAGTTGTATACGTAATCGTATCTCCAACAGAAATGATAGATTTATCAGCACTTTTTTTGGTTGTTAATATCGCACTATTAATTGTTGTCGAAACAGCATTAGATATATTCGTTTGTGTTACGGCAGGTTGGCTAGGATCGACTACATGTGCAAATTGTACAGAACTAAAATTAGAAATTGGATTTATACTTGGAATGTTTGTAACAAGTACGTTGAGAGCAATAATGGCCGTTCCACTTGGATTTATATTTCCAATCTGAATCCCGTTACCTGGATTTCCGATTTGCTGTGTACCAGAATCGTTTGTAAGAGTGCCAGATATGAATGTCGTTCCATCAGGTAAAGTATCCGTGAAAATTATATTTTGTGAAGTGACATTTCCAGGGTTACTTAATGTAATTGTATAAGAAATTGTATCGCCAATCGTAGCGAAAGTTTTATCTACAGATTTGATTGCCACAATTTCCCCAGAATTTATTTGTGTCGAAACAGAATTAGATGTCGTACTTCGTGAAACAAGTGGTAAATTAGGTCCTGTCATAAATTGATAATTAATGGAAGCGCCGTTTACAACCGGTGAGTTTGGTCCGCCTGGTCCAATTGTGAAAATTGGATTTGGAATGCTAACTACTTGCACACGGAAGGTAACGTTTATAAAATCTCCTGCAATAATATCCCCAATCGGTATCCCATTCGCTGGATTTACCCCAGGTAATAAAACTCCGCCTACTCGAACGCTATCTTCTATAAATACTGCGTTATTTGGAATCGGATCTGTAAAAATGATATTCGTAGCAGTTGTGTTTCCTATATTTTCTAATAAAACAGTATACGTTAAAAATGAATTTCCAGGTGCTACGTCAGAAAATAGTCGATCTACACTTTTCTTTGCTTGGATAATCGCTTCGTTAATTTGAACTAAAGTTGGATTACTTGTAGCTGTTTCTGTCACCGGCGGCTGGGTAGGATCAACAATGATTGAGTATGTTGTGCTAGATTGGTTCAACGTTGGGTTAGTAGCTGGAATTGAGCCAACGATAGCTTGAAAGCTAATTGTTGTCGTTCCTCCAACTGGAATTGAGTCTAAAGAAATCCCGCTATCTGGTCTAAATCCAAGTTGTGGGATGGTATTAATTTGTACGCTATCAGGAACGAATGAAAGTTCGGGTGGTAATATATCGATAAAAACAGGTGTGTTTGCGGTAGTATTTCCGCTATTGGTAAGGGTAGTTGTATACGTAATTGTATCTCCAACAGCAGCAAAAGCACTGCTTGCAGTTTTTGTTGCGATAACAGAAGCAGTATTTACTTGTGTAAAAGTTTTATTAGATTTAACTGTTCGTGAAACTGGCGGTTCATTTATATCTACAATAAAGCTATATTGAAGCGATGATTTATTCGGGATTGGATTAGGGTTTGGAAGTGTTGTAATGTTTACTTGAAAACTGAGTGTAACAGATGCATTTGAATTCATGTTACCAATATTGATGCCATTTTGTGGGTTTGCATTAGGAATGGTTGTTCCATTTATCGTAAAACTATTTGGAATAAAAGTTGTTCCATTTGGAATTAAATCTGTAAAAATAACATTGTTTGCGGTAGTATTACCGGAATTAGTAATGGTTGAAGTGAAAGTAAGTGTATCTCCAATAGTAGCAAATGTTGAATTGACAGTTTTGTTTATAGATAGAGTAGCATCAATAATTGGGGTAACCGTCGTATTTGTAATTGTGCTACCAACAGCAGGAGATTGGTTTGGATTCACGGTATATTCA
Organism: Bacillus cereus group sp. N12; assembly: GCF_016483575.1. NCBI lineage: Bacteria > Bacillati > Bacillota > Bacilli > Caryophanales > Bacillaceae > Bacillus > Bacillus cereus group sp. N12. Next base: position 14,426 of record NZ_JAEHBO010000074.1, on the reverse strand, counting down.
TAATTTACAAGAGCATTATTTGTTAATGTGCCACTAGGTGGTATCGCTAAAATTTGTGCTTGAAAAGTAATGAATACAGTATCTCCTGGCGAAATATCTGCCAAGTGAATACCAAGTGATGGATCTAATCCTGGTTGTGGAACATTATTGATAGTTACGGAGTTTTGGATAAATGAAGCTCCTGCGCCAAGCCCATCCGTTAAAACAGTCGCACTAGCAGGGGTATTACCTGTATTTGTTACTGCAATCGTATAGGTAACGATATCACCAATTGCAGCTGTTGGTGTATTCACAGACTTAGTAGCGACAATAGTAGCGTTATTAATTTGAGTTGTTATTACGTTACTTAACGCATTGGCGGATGCTGGAGGTAAGTTAGGATCTACGACGTACTGGTACGTTGTATTGCTTTGATTCGGGATTGGATTTGGATTCGGGATAGAATTTACTTGTACTTGGAACGAGATGATCGTATTGGCATTCGGATTTATTGGGTCGATTGCAATTCCGCTTGCTGGATTGACATTAGGCAGTGTATTCCCGTTTACAGTAACACTATTAGGAATAAACGATGTTCCGTTTGGAATTACATCTGTAAATATTACATTTGATGCAAGTGTGTTCCCGTTATTTGTTAAAGTAGTCGTGTACGTAATAATATCATTTACGTTCGCAAACTGTTTATCTGCAGATTTTGCAGCGGTAATCGTTGCATTATTAATAGTTGTCTGTACAGTGTTAGAAGCAATCATCTGCATTACAACTGGTTTGGATGGATCGTACGTGTATTGGAATGTAGTGCCTGATTGATTTGTAATCGGATTTACAGCAGGGATACTTGGTACGAAAATCTGAAATGAAACGATACGTGATGCATTCGCTCCTATCGTACCGATAAAAATGCCGTTAGCAGGATTTGCATTGGCTATAGGGATATTGTTAATCGTTACAGTATTAGGAATAAAGAGGGTACCCGCTGGAATGATATCTGTAAATGTTACATTAGAAGCAGGGATATTCCCGTTATTCGTTAAAATAGTTGCATATAATATGACATCACCAACATCAGCGAAATTTGTGCTTGTTAGCTTCGTAGCAACAATATTAGCAGTATTAATTTGTGTAGTTACTATATTACTAGTAGCGTTTCTCACAACAGCAGGTAAATTTGGATCGGCGATAAAGCTATATTGAAGTGCAGCGCTGTTTTGAACTGGATTTGGTAAAGGTAAACTATTTGCACTAATTTGGAAGACAATTGTTGTAATACCACCTGCTGGAATAGTACCAACTTGAAGACCAACGCTTGGATCCGCACCTAACTGTAAAGCACCACCTATAAAAATACTATTTGGTACGAGAGTCGTACCAGGAGGAAGTATATCGGTAACAACTACATTATTCGCTGGAGTATTCCCAGGATTAGCTAGGGCAAGTGTATATGTGATTGGTTGCCCAACATCAGCAATAGTTAAATCTACCTGTTTGACAATAACGACATTTGCTAAATTAATTTGTGTACTTACAGTGTTACTTACAGATGTTTCTATTGTTGGTGGATCGCCCGGATTTAAAATAAAGCTATACTGTGTACTAGATGAATTTAATGTTGGATTTTGTGTTGGTAAAGAGGTGACGGTTACTTGATAAGAGACAGTAAGTGAGCTGTTAGCAGGAATGGCAGGTAATGGAACACCTATATTTGGATCTGCGTTATTTTGAAGTACACCATTAATAAGAAAAGTGTTTGGAATAAAGGTAGTACCGTCTGGATTCGTATCTACGAAAGTAGGGCTATCAGCAGAAACACTTCCTGCATTCGTCAAAGTAACAGTATAAGTTAATATATCCCCTACGGTAGCGAACTCTCGATCCACTGTTTTGGCTGAAATGACATTTGCATCGTTTACTTGAGTAAATATAGTGGTTGAAGTAGTGTTCTTACTTACAGGTGAAGTGTTTGGATCAACGATAAAGTTATAGGAGATGGAAGCGCTATTTGAAATAGGGTTTGGATTTGGAATGCTAGTTATTACTACTTGGAATGAAGCTGTAATTGTAGTATTAGCATTGATGATACCAATATTGATGCTAGTTGGTGTAACGCCTGGTTGAGTAACACCGTTAACTATAACGCTATTTGGTACAAAAGCGGTTCCATTCGCAATTGAATCGGATAGTAATACATTGTTCGCTGCAACATTCCCATCGTTAGTAAGAGCGAAGGTGTAAGTTAATACATCGCCAACTTCCGCAAACGTTTTATCTACAGATTTATTAGCATGGAGATTTGCTAGTCTAATTGTTGATGTAACAGAATTAGAATTTGCTGTTTTTGAAGTCGGTGGCAAACTTGGATTTACAGTGTAAATATAAGAGGCGAAAGCGTTATTAATGATAGGGTTTTGTGCAGTAATGTTAATGACTGTTACTTGGAAGGATAAGGTGAAAGTAGCACCGCCGGGAATTGTGCCGATAGGTAAAGCAACGAGAGAATCTACATTTTGTAAAACGCCATTGAGCGTTACAGAACCTAATGTTAAAATCGTTCCATTTGGAAGTGGATCTGTTAGTTGAACGTTATTAGCGGCCGCATTTCCACTGTTTGTAATAAGGATTGTATAACTTATCGTTTCGCCAATTGTGGCAAATTGTTTGTTAGTTGATTTTGTTAATGTTACATTCGCATTGTTAATTTGAGTGGAAACGAGATTAGAAGAAATGTTTTTTGTAACGGGTGATTGGCTAGGGTTGACGGTATATTGGTAAGAAGCGCTTGATCCGTTAGATACGACATTTGACGCGGGTATTGTATTTACAACTACTTGAAATGCAACATTTTTTGTTGTGCCGCTTGGGATGGATCCAATGTTCACGCCGGTAGCGGGATTTGCGCCCACTTGTGTCGTGCCATCTATTGTTAAACTGTTTAGAACAAAAGTTGTTCCAGTAGGAATGATATCTGTAAAAATAACATTGTTCGCATTTGTATTACCTGTACCTGTAAAGGAAACGGTGTACGTTAGTGTATCACCAATATCTGCAAAATTTTTATCTACTGCTTTTGCCATAGTTACAGTAGCGTTATTCACTTGAGTAGATACGATATTGGTCGTATCAGTTCCGCTTACTGCAGGTTGATTTGGTACAGGAATGTATTGATATGTTGTTGTACCACTATTTAATATTGGATTTGTTTGGGGGATAGAAGGAACGAATACTTGAAATGAAATAGTAGTAGTAGAATTTGCGGCAATTGATCCAATTGATATACCATTAGCGGGATTTGCTCCTGCTTGAGTAACTCCGTTCACAGTTACACTCCCTGGAATGAAAGTAGTCCCGCTAGGAATTGGATCCGTATATATAATATTCGTTGCAGCGATATTTCCTATATTAGCTAAGGCAATACTGTAAGTTAATGTTTCACCAATATCGGTAAAAAGTTTGTTAACTGATTTTGTTCCATTAATATCTGCGAGGTTAATTTGTGTTCCAGCAGAGTTGCTTGTTGCAAGACCATTAAAGGTTGTTCCTCCGGCGATGGGTGTATATTGAAATGTAATATTAGCAGTGTTAGAGATAGGATTTTGACTTGGAAGAGAAACGACAGTAGCTTGGAAAGTTACTGTGCGAGAAGTACCATTATTAATTGTTCCAAGAGATATACCAGCTGCAGGATTTGCATTTGTTTGTGGTACGTTATCTACTGTTACAGTGCCGGGTATAAAAGAAGTACCGTTAGGTAGACTATCTATAAAAATAGCGTTATTGGCAGGAAGAAGTCCGGTGTTAGGGATAGTAACTGTATAAGTGAGAATATCTCCAATTGCAGCAACACTTTTATTTACGCTTTTCGTTGCTTGTATATTTGGGGAGTTTATATTAATTTGTAAGCCGACTGTATTTAACATATATGCATCTCCGTTAGTAGTTAAACGGATTGCGGCGGATACTTGTGAGTTTGTTAAATAAGAGGAAATGTCAATGGAAGTAATGTCCCAGCCCTGTCTTCCAGCGGAGATGTTTGTACCTGTAGAAGCACTTTGATTTCGCGTTCCAAATGTCCCAGTTGTATCTAAGTTTCCTGCAGCATTATTAACTTGAGAGCCGAAGAAATTATTTATAGCATTGTTTGGTCCAGATAAAGCATTTAATGAACTGAAATTTGGTCCGAATAAAGCTTGATCCCCGGTTAAATCAGCATCTCCTTCGGTAGAGCTTAAAAATAACCGCCCGCTTACAGGTCCTCCTGAAGGTGTTAAAAATCCTGAAACAGAAACATCGGCACTACCAGTTTCTGCAGAAACACGGTTACCAGCTACGTAAATGGTTAAGTTTCTTGCAGGTAATGTCCCATTTTGATAAGCGACAATAAGCGTCCATCCAGCCGAATTGATTGTTCCATTAGAAGCATCTATAGGATCTACAAGTCCAGGGACAGAACCTGTTGTATAAGATCCAGATCCAGCGGCTTGAACGAGTGACGTTACATCTGCTGATCGTGTATAAAATCCAAATGTGACAGATCCAGAAACGAAAGTTTGATTTGAAGCTGTAACAGCTGAAGGGGTAATGGAGTATGTTGACACAGGTGTTGTGAAAGAAACTGGATTTCCTAATACACTCGTAATGTTTTGATCACGAGATAAATAGTTTCCACCCCAAACGAGTTCTGCGTAAAGAATCGTACTGCCAGCAGGGATATTTAAAATAGCGGTAGAACTATTTTGTGTATAGTTTAATGTTGTACCAGCAGGAAAAGTAGTTACTTGTAAAGCAGTATTCGTAGTTGCGAATGCACCAATTGCCCCGATTGTACCAGCACGGTTTTGGTTACTAATTTTACTTAAGCCTAAAGTGTTTCCTGTAATAGCGAGTGCGCCGTTAGTGGTGGTAGAAAATCGATTCGTAATGGGCATGTTGTCACCTCATTTACAATATAGTCTTGGTCAAAATAGGATATGTGTGTGACAAATAAAGGGAAACATGTACAAGTTGATTTCGTAATAATGATTTAAATGTCTAGATAAGGGGATGGAGTATGGTTGAATTAGAAATTAGGTTGGAGCGTCTTAGGGAAGAACAAATAGGCGATATTGTAGCATTATCATCTTATATTGGTTGGGATTATAACAGAGAAGAAGTTGAAACAATTTTCAACTCAGGTATTGTATACGGCGTATGGAATGAGAGAAAGGAACTTATTGCTAGCGCAGCAATAATATTATATGGGGAGAAAGTAGCGTCTATCGGAATGGTAATTGTACATCCAGATTATAAGGGAAGAGGAATTGGAAAGGCGATAACGCATTCATGCATGAATAGCGTATCAGCTCGAACACCAATTATGCTTATTGCAACGGATGAGGGGAAGCATTTATACGAAAAGCTAGGATTTAGGGTGGCAAGCTATGTTTCTAAATACATATGTAACTCGTACAATCCGAATCATAAATGTGCAAGAAATGAAGAATATATGATGGATTATGAGGAAGGTGATTTAGAAGAAATAATAAAAATAGATGAATATGCGTTTGGAACAAATAGAAAAGAGTTTTTAAAGAAAAGAATGATGCAAAGTGAACAGTGCACTGTTGTGAAGGATAAGGAACAAAATATAATAGGATATGGTTTGAGTATACAAACGCCGGAAAATAAAATATTAGGACCGGTAGTTGCTAAAAATGATGAGATGGCAATAAATATTGTTCATTATTTAGCAAAAGGGCATAATGGGAAATTAAGAATAGATGTACCAGAAGTAAAGAAAGATTTTGTGAAAGAATTAGAGGTTACTGGTTTTAAAAAGGTGAATACACCACCAATTATGATGAAAAATAGTGATCAATTTTTGAAAAGAAATGGAGAACTATATAGTATTGCAGCACAAATTTTTGGGTAACAAAGAATCCTTCTGAATGAAGGATTCTTTGTTTATTAATCACGATATTGGTCGTGAGTTGGTTGGAAGAGGTCTTCCTCGATATCTCTCACCATAGAAAAATGATCAACGTTATAATGACCGTGTAAAATTTTATTGTGATGACCAATAATTTGCTCTGCAGACAATACGTTAGAATCAGTTGTGGAATGACCGTTTTTAATTAATGTAACGTCAAATCCTTGTACAGTTGCTGTCCTAACAGCTGTGTCAATACAATGTTCAGTTTTACATCCACCTATCACAATATGATTAATTTTTTCTTCTTTTAAAAGTTCAAGTAAAGAAGTGCCATAGAATGAATTCGTTGCTGCTTTATTAATAAGGATTGCAGACTGAGGTACTTGAATTTGATTATGTACTTCAAATCCCACGCCGCTACCAGAAGCAACATCGATATCTCTTACGAAAACAATAAGGGCATTTGAATCAATTGCTTTCTGTACAGCTGTATTTAGTGTAGCTAATAACTCAGTTTTACGAAAAACTTCATTTTCTTGCTCATTTCCATCAATTAATTCTTGTTGAGCATCGATAATTAATAGTGCTTGTTTCATCGTGTCTCCCCTTTAATATGAAATAAGTTCCACTGTACATATTCCTTCAGATTGTTAGGAAATCCTCCATTGCAAGCGAAGTAAACGATTGATTTACAAAGTTGTCAAAGAAATTTCATTCTCATAGTGTGTAAAAACATGTATGATAGGAAGTGGAGAATTTTTGAGTAGGTGGGAATATCATGCAAACAGTAGAAGATTATCTTTCATTCTTACATACGAAAGGATTTAAATTATCAGAGGAAGCACAAGGGTTTATTATGTTCGGGCAAGGATATACTGGTGCATCTGATGGAATTGTGAACGCAGCAATAGAAGCGACAATTAAACATCAATTACAGTTTGATGGCAGTTATTTTGTTGCGTTATTAGAACGATTGAAAGAAGAAGAAATTACAGATAAAAAAAGCGCTAAGGCTTTTATGCGGAAGTTACAAGCGTAACTTCACGCGGCCTGCGCTTCTTTTTTTATTTTGGAAGGTAGTTCAACAAAAATCATGCCTAGAAAAATACATAGACATCCGAAAATAGCAGACATAGAAAGTTGTTCGTTAGCAACGAGAACGCCTGTTAATGCAGCAAAAACGGGCTCCATTGCGAAAATAATTGCTACTCTCGTTGGGGAAGTATGTTTCTGAGCCGATGTTTGAATGAAAAAAGCAATGGATGTCGCAAATAAGGAAGTTAGAAATAGGGCGAATAAAAAGGAATGATTCGTCCATAGCGATATTGAAAATAAATTTTCCCAATCTTCAAATAAAAAAGCGCAAATAGAAGAAAATATACCAACAGTTAATACTTGGGATGTGCTTAGTAATAAAGGTGATATTTTCTTAGAATAGAAACCGTTAATGAGAATATGGGCAGCGAATGCGATTGCGCAACCGAGAACAAGTATATCTCCTATATTTAATTGAAAAGAATCAGCAGCTGTTAATAAATATAAACCGGCTGTTGCCACAGTGATACCGAGTACGACGAAAATGGTAGCCTTTTGTTTTAAAAAGATAAAAGATAAGATTGGAACCATAACAATGCTTAGTCCTGTTAAGAAACCTGCTTTTGAAGAAGTTGTATAGAGTAAGCCGAATGTTTGCAATAAATAGCCAACGCATAAAAAGAATCCAACAATTAATCCGGCAAAACTACTCTGCTTTATATCTTGTTTCGAAGTTTTTTGTGAGAAAATCATTTGAACGAATAATAAAATAATTCCAGCGAATAAAAAGCGAAGACCATTAAAAGTAAATGGACCAACGAAAGACATAGCATTTTGAACGACAACAAACGTAGCTCCCCAAATAAAAGAGACAAATAATAAAGCGAGAGGAGCAATCCACTCTTTTTTCACACTCATACCCCCGTTAATTTTGTAAGATAGCTTTTCTAGCTAATTCATCAGCGACTTTATTTTGACTACTTGGAATCCACTTAATAAAAAAGAGATCGAAACTTTTTATGTACTGTAGTGCTTCCTCTAATAGTGGTGCAAACATTTTATTTTTTGCGTATTCTTTTTCAACAGCTCGCTCGACAAGTTGCGAATCTGTACGAAAAGAGACAATGTTATAATTATGCTCCGTGCAATACTTTAATGCTGCAAGTAAAGCATGATATTCCGCTTCATGATTGGACATTGTTCCAAGTGGTAATGATAATTGTACAGGTGGCTGTATGCCTTTAATAAATACTCCCGCACCAGAAGGACCAGGATTTCCTTTTGATGCACCATCAATATACACTTCAATCAAAATGAGAAACCTCCAAATTATAAGATTATCCCCTACTTAAATGTTTTTTTGAAGTAGGGGATAGAGTACTTATCCCGCGTTAACGGGCAGTAAGACACCCACCTCAAAACTCGGCTGAAACAATGAAGTTAGGTGGGTGATCAACTGCCCGTAAATGCCCGATTGGTGAAGGCTAATAATCAGTGGGGATGAATATCCCCCACTGATTAAAGTTTCACTTTATCCGATTGTGATGCTATAACGACATGTAAATGTTTCATTCGCTTGTAAAGATTGAATTCCTTTTTTTTCCTTGAAATCTTTTGCTGGATTTATTTCATCAGCGATTCCATACCAAGGTTCAATACATAAGAAAGGTGCGTTATCCCCTGGTGTCCATACGCCGACAAATGGAAATCCTGCAAATTCTACTTTTACAAATTTATTATGTTTATGAGAGCGAATAGAAATTTCATTCGTATTCATATTTTCAAAAATAAGTGCATCATTTTTGAATAAATCGTATGTAAGTGGCAATTCATTCGTATTTTCAGCGATTAATTGTTTTTTACTTGAAAGATAAGGTCCTTCTAATACACTTGTTTCTAAGCGTTCAGAACCGTTAAATGATAGATGATAATCTGTAAATGATTCGCCGTCTAATAGAGGGAAGTTGAATCCAGGGTGCGCTCCGATTGAGAAGAACATCTCTTTTGAAGCAGGATTGTTTACTTCATATGTAACATGTATATTTTGTTCTTCTACCTCATAAGAAATGAGTAGTTCAAATTCGTAAGGATATTTTTTTAATGTTTCTTCATTACTAGTAACGATATAAGTGATTTTTGTTTCACTTTGTTCTTTTACAGAGAACGTAAGATCACGAGCGAAACCGTGTTGAGTTAAAGAATATGGTTTACCATCTACGTAGTATGTATTATCTACTAATCGGCCGACAATTGGGAATAAAATTGGTGCGCGACGTCCCCAATAAGTAGAATCACCTTGCCATAAATATTCTGTGTTATCTTCTTTTAAGCGAACGCTTTGCAATTCTGCACCTTTGTCAGAAATGGAAACGATTACTTTTTCATTTTGTATTGTTGCTGTCATGAAGTGAAACCTCCTAAATCTTTCATATGTTTCATTATACGTTGTCTAAAAGAAAAAAGGTAGTTGATGATAGGAATCTATTGACGAAAGCGTGTCTAATGCGTAGAATATAATCTTGTTGCTTAAAAAACGAATAACGTGGTTCGAAACCATCCCACGTAAAAAAACTAAGGAGATTTTGTCATGAATATAAGAACAATAGTCGGTAATGGTATTATAGCGGCATTATATATTGCTGTTTCTATGCTTATTCAGCCATTTGGCTTTACAGGTGTACAGTTTCGTATTTCAGAGATGTTTAATCATCTCGTTGTATTTAATAAGAAAGCAAGTTACGGAATTGTATTAGGTGTATTTTTAACGAATCTCTTTTTCTCACCTATGGTCGCTTATGATTTAGTATTTGGAGTAGGGCAATCTATTCTTGCATTAGTTGCAACGATTATTTCTATGCGATTCATTAAAGGTGTTTGGGCTCGTATGATTTTTAATACAGTTATCTTTACGATTACAATGTTTATGATTGCAATTGAACTTCATCTTGCATTTGATTTACCATTTATGTGGACTTGGTTAACATGTGCAGCAGGTGAATTCGTAGTAATGGCGATTGGGATGCCTGTAATGTACTGGATTAATAAGCGAGTACAATTTGAAAGATTTATGTAATAGATGAAAAAGCTATTCCTATAGGGATAGCTCTTTTTGTATGTGATTATATTGAATATAATACTGTGACTCTTGATAAAATATAATAAAATATAAATAAGAATTCTTATATAAGGGGAATTTAGCATGAAATATAAAATTCATTGGTTATATAAAACAAAACGCGGATTGCAGACGGAATTAACGACAGATTATATGAACATAGAAGAAGTACTTCAATTTGCGGAGGATTTTGAGAAAACAGGAAGAGCGAAAGAACTTTTATTTTACGATGAAATGGATGCAGAATGGTCATTAAAAGAAATGAAGAAGCTGAGTAAACAAGTGGAGGAAGAGATTCAAGAAATATATGTTTATTTTGATGGTGGGTATGATCTTCAGACGAAAGAAGCTGGAGTAGGTATATGTGTGTATTATAAAAAAGGAAATACAAACTACCGAATTCGCCGCAACGCATATATAGAAGGTATATATGATAATAATGAAGCCGAATATGCATCATTATTATACGGTATAAATATACTCGAAGAATTAGGGATTAAGTATGAAGCAGTTACGCTTCGTGGAGACTCTCAAGTTGTACTGCAGCAATTGGCTGGAGAATGGCCTTGCTATGATGAGCATTTAAATCATTACTTAGATCAAATTGAACGAAAGGCGAAGCAAATGAAATTAAAGCTTGTATGTGAGCCAATATCTAGAAAACAAAATAAAGAAGCACATCAATTAGCAACGCAAGCATTAGAAGGGACAGTCATTGATAGTCATAAAGAAATAACCGAATAGAGAGGTGCAAAGGTGGATAAAAAGCAACTCATTACAGAGGTAAATGACTTATTAGAAACGTATTGTGAAGGATGTTTTTTGCGAGAACATAATCGGAAAACGAATAGTAAATATTATGCCCATTCATTTTGTATTAGGCAATGTACAGTTGGAGAAACGTTGAAAAAATATGGAGAACAGTTGTCATAAAAAACATCCAGAGAAAACTCTCTGGATGTTTTTTTAGTGCTTCGCTTCATGTAATTGATGCTCGCACTTACTTAATTTCTTTTCCTCATTCATTAAAAATGGCTCATCTAAATCTGTTGCAACAGATTTCATAATCTCAAGTTGAGAGCGAGCTGCTTCTACTGCAGTAGTGGCATGCTCCAGTGTGTCTGGATCCATTGAAATTGTTGCAGAACCTACCATTTTTTGTGCTGTTTCTACACGAAATTTCACTTCTTCAAAATCATTTACTTCTGAACCCATTGTAATTGCCTCCTTTGTGAATTGCGCATTTCACATAGTTTTCGCTCTGTAAAACGGAAATATACAAAGGAATAACAAAGGAGGTTACCAAGTAAGGTAACCTCCTGTCATATGTTGGATTAAAGTTTTACTACGTTAGCAGCTTGAGGTCCACGGTTTCCTTCAGTGATATCGAAAGATACTTCTTGACCTTCTTCTAAAGCTTTGTAGCCGTCACCTTGAATAGCAGAGAAATGTACGAATACATCGTCAGCGCCGTCCATTTCGATAAATCCAAAACCTTTTTCGTTGTTAAACCATTTTACTTTTCCTTGCATGTTACAATTCCTCCTAAAAACATTTGCTTTTTTCATTTAGTGAAATTCATTTGAAAAGATAATATAAACTAAAAATGCTATAATCTTGAATATTCTGCTAAATGATTAATTTAAATATACACGAATTGGTAGAAATTAGTCAAGTAAGCGATTTTATTTTTTTGTATTTTTAAATAATTTTCTGGTCAAATGTTTAAAAAGGTATAGGACAGGCCGGTTATGTAATATTCTCTATTGAATGCTATACATAATGAGGTGAAAGAATGAATAAGTCTTACTTATTAGATAATGAAGGAATGAGAACGAGAACGGATATACCGAATTGGGTTGCGAAAGAATTTCAAAATTTTTCAAGCATCGTGTTAGAAGCAACTTTCCCATGTTATTTCGGTTTAACAGCATTGAAAAAGAATGAACTTCGTTATTCATTTCTTTCTCATAATGATTGGAGTCATTTGCCACATACAATGTTATCTTTTTTAGAATTAATGAAAGAGCGGCCAATTGTAAGAAGAGGATTTTTTCTTTTTGTGGAACCAGAATGGGAAGAACAATCACTTGAATATTATCGTGATTACTTTTGGAAAGTACTACAGTATTTACATGAACATGATAATCAAACATGGCCGCAGCAAATTCCTGAAGATCCAGATCATTATTTATGGGAATTTTCATTCGGTGGTGAACCGATATTTGCATTTGGGAATGCACCCGCTTATAAACAGAGAAAGACTAGGCATTTAGGGAATTCACTCGTTATTGGGTTTCAGCCACGTACCATTTTCGATGGATTAGAAGGTGATCGTCCTAAAGGGGCCTATTCAAGGCAAATGGTTCGTGAACGAGTTGAAAAGTGGGATCAGCTACCGAAACATCCTAACATTAGTCATTACGGTGATCTTGACCATCGAGAATGGAAACAATATTTTATTGGAGACGATATTGAGCCAATAAAAGGGAAATGTCCTTTTCATCATAAGGTAGAGAAATAAGAGCCATCATCTAGATGGCTCTTTTGTATATTTTGGATAAAAAAGGGTATTTTATTATGAAAGCTAGTCTATTTTTAAAGGTTACATCATTACTTAATAGTAAAGGAAGTAGAAAGGATAGAGCGATGTTTGGAGCAATTATACAGCAAATTGTATTAGGTATTTCATTAGCGGCACCAGTAGGTCCAATTAATATTGAAATGTTAAAACGAGGAATTGAACGCGGGTTTTGGCATGCGTGGGTTGTTGGAATTGGTGGAATGACTGCAGATGTTTTGTTTATGCTTCTCATTTATTTCGGTTTATCTTCTGTGTTTATGTATACATACGTACAAGCTCTTATGTATTGCACGGGGTTTTTCTTATTATTTTATTTAGGATTTCAAAGTGTAAAACAAGGAATTTCCCACTCGAATATGGAATATAAAAAAGAAGAGGTAGGTGGCCTTAAACAATCGTTTATGGCAGGATTTTTAATTGCTATATCCAATCCATTAAATCTTGTTTTTTGGTTTGGTATATATGGAAGCACACTTAGCTCATTGCTTACGAAGGTAACGAAACAAGAAGCTTTCTTGTACAGTCTATGCATTATTGTTGGGATTATTTTATGGAATTTAAATATTGCTTTTTCTGTACATTTTGGAAGGACTTTATTAAAACAGAAAGCACTTGGCTACATAACAGCCGGAGCAGGTATTATTTTAGTAGGATATTCTATCCATTTTGCATACAAAGCTTTACAGTTGTTCACATAAGATTGAAGGGGAGATTTTTATGTATCGAACCACTATTGACGGAAAAGAAATTATTATTACGTTAGCACCAAAAATCCGAAAAGAAGTTACTGATAGGGATCCATTATATGAAGCGGTATTTAATACTGCAGCCAGATTGCTACAAACAAAACAACCAACGTTTGCAGTAAATCATGAAGTATTTGGACTCATTATTGGAGAGGTACAAAGGGGAGAAGTAACAGTGTTTGCAGTAGAACACATTATTCCGAAGCAAAATATATTTGGAACAAACAATTTTTTCTCGACAATAGAACAGCGGGCAAATTTGTAAAGTGAATAGAAAAGAAATAGTCGTAACGATACGTTGCGGCTGTTTTTTTGGAAAAAGGGGAAGTAAGATGAAGAGAGTAGGGAAAGAGTTCTTTTTACAGCATGATATTGTTATTATGTATAGTATTTTATTTATTTTCATCATTATTTTAAAAATGCAATTTTTCACATGGATCGGTATGTTAGCGTGTCTGTTTGGTATTGTTTTTTATACGCTTAACGAATATATGACCCATCGTTTTTTATTCCATTTAAAGCCGCCTAAAAACGTATTTTTATTAAAAATGTTAAGAAGATTACATTATGATCATCACGTATACCCAGATGATTTGAAACTTTTATTTTTGCCTGTATGGTTTAGTGTACCTAGCTTTACTATATATTTACTTATATCATATGGTATTACAAAAAGTGTTACTGTTACACTTTCATTTGGAATCGGAATGATTATCATGCTCCTTGTTTATGAATGGAAACATTATATTGCACATAAGCCGATTCGTCCCGTCACTAAGTTTGGAAGGTGGCTAAAAAAACAGCATATATTACACCATTATAAAAACGAAAAGTTTTGGTTTGGTGTTTCAAATCCAGTATTCGATTTTATATTTGGAACGCTTAAAGATGGAAAAGACGTTGAATTAAGCGAAACAGCTCGTAATTTAGAAAAGGAAAGAAGTGGTGCGATAAGCACCACTTCTTTCCAGGCTGTGGAGAAAGTCTTCTCCACAGCCTGTTTATGTGTCTGAACCTCTTTTTATGTGTCAACACTGATAA
>NZ_JAEHBO010000073.1:0-28812 GCF_016483575.1 Bacillus cereus group sp. N12 | reverse complement strand
GGATCAAACTCTCCAATAAAGTTAGTTTGTCTAGCATCTAAAAATAAAAATTGACGTTTCACGTTGTTTGTTTCGTTTAGTTTTCAAAGTTCAATATCGCGTTTCAGCGACTTTTATAATATATCATAGTATATTATTTTCGTCAACAAGTTTTTCAAGATAACTTGTATCTCTCATTTGCTGACTCTGCCTATTATATATAGTTTCTTATTGCTATGCAAGTATTATTATAAAAAAATAAAGAGAAGGGAGAATCCCCTCTCTTATTCTTCAGAAGAAACCTCTTCACTAGTTTCTTCTTCTTCATCCTTTTGCGCTTTTGCTACTGTTGCTACCTCTTGCTCATCCTCTAATCGAATTAGACGAACACCTTGTGTATTACGTCCCATTTGAGAGATTTGATCAACCGGCATACGAATAATAACACCCGCGGCTGTAATTAACATAATGTCTTCTTCACCTGTTACAGATTTAACTGCTACTAATTTACCGTTCTTATCTGTAATGTTACAAGTTTTCAGACCTTTACCACCACGACTTTGTAGTCGATACTCTTCAACTGGAGTACGCTTACCGTACCCGTTTTTCGTTACAATTAAAACATTCGTATCTTCTTCAACAATTTCCATACCTACTACTTGGTCCTCTTCGCCTAGTGTAATAGCTTTTACACCAGCTGCATTACGGCCCATAGAACGCACATCTTGTTCATTGAAGCGAATTAACATACCGTTGCTTGTCCCTACGATAATATCTTTATCGCCAGAGGTTAAACGTACAGAAATCACTTCATCTTCTTCACGAAGCGAAATTGCAATTAAACCGTTCGTACGTATATTTGCAAATGATGAAAGTGGCGTTCTCTTAGAAATACCTTGTTTCGTTGTAAAGAATAGGAACTGGTCATCACCAAACTCACGAATTGGAATAATGGCATTGATCCACTCACCCTTATCTACCCCTAATAGGTTAATAATCGGTAGCCCTTTCGCAGTACGACTATACTCTGGAATTTCATATCCTTTCGTACGGTATACTTTACCCTTGTTTGTAAAGAATAAAATATGATCATGGGTGGACGTTGTTAATAAATGTTCAACAAAGTCATCATCATTCGTACCCATTCCTTGTACACCACGTCCCCCACGGTTCTGTGTTTTGTACGTAGAAGCTGGCAACCTCTTAATATAACCGTTATGAGTTAACGTAATCGCAATGTTTTGCTCAGGAATTAAATCTTCATCTTCAATAAATTCCATACCGCCAATTGTAATTTCTGTTCGTCTCTTATCATTGAAACGTTCTTTTACTTCTGTTAATTCTTCACGAATAATCTCAAGAACTTTCTCTTCATCTGCTAAAATCGCTTTTAATTCAGCAATTAACTGCATTAAGTCTTGATACTCTTGCTCGATTTTTTCACGTTCTAATCCAGTTAAGCGTTGCAGACGCATGTCTAAAATCGCTTGCGCTTGTTTCTCACTTAAACCGAAACGTTCCATTAAGCCCTGCTTTGCAATATCTGCCGTTTTTGAACTACGAATTAACGTAATAACTTCATCAAGATGATCTAAAGCAATTCGTAATCCTTCTAAAATATGAGCACGTGCCTCTGCTTTTTCTAATTCATAAGCAGTACGTCTACGGATTACTACCTTCTGGTGCTCCAAATAATGATATAAGTTTTGTTTTAAATTTAGTACTTGAGGCTCTCCATTTACAAGAGATAACATATTAATACCAAAACTTGTTTGAAGCGCTGTATGTTTATATAAATTATTTAATAGTACATTAGCATTAGCATCACGACGTACTTCCATAACGATACGCATACCATTACGATCTGATTCATCACGTAAATCTGTAATGCCTTCAATTTTCTTATCGCGAACTAATTCTGCAATTTTTTCAATTAATCGTGCCTTATTAACTTGATAAGGTAGTTCCGTTACGATAATAGATTGTTTACCGTTTGACTTCTCTTCAATTTCAACCTTAGCACGAAGCATAATAGAACCGCGACCTGTTTCGTAAGCTCTTCGAATTCCACTTCGCCCTAAAATTAAACCTGCCGTCGGAAAGTCTGGCCCAGGAATATATTCCATCAATTCCGCGATAGTAATATCAGGGTTATGACTTAATGCCAGCACACCATCAATTACTTCGCCAAGCTGATGCGGCGGGATATTTGTTGCCATACCAACAGCAATACCTGTCGTACCGTTTACTAATAAATTAGGGAAACGCGCTGGTAATACAATCGGCTCTCTTTCCGAACCATCGTAGTTATCTTGATAATCAATTGTATTTTTTGAAATATCACGTATTAATTCCATAGAAATCTTAGACATTCTTGCCTCTGTATAACGCATTGCCGCTGCTGAATCTCCATCTACAGAACCGAAGTTACCATGCCCATCAACAAGCATATAACGTTGACTGAAATCTTGCGCCATACGTACCATCGTTTCATAAACAGCTGAATCACCGTGGGGGTGATACTTACCAATTACTTCACCAACAATACGTGCTGATTTCTTATACGCTTTATCAGCTGTAATTCCTAAATCATTCATCGCATATAAAACCCTACGATGCACAGGTTTTAATCCATCACGAACATCTGGTAATGCACGAGATACGATAACACTCATTGCGTAATCTAAAAATGAGGTACGCATTTCATGACTAATATTAATTTCTCGAATTCGTGCTTGTTGTTGATTGTCTGACATCAACGAGCACCTCCTCTTACATTTCCGTTACACATACATTGATTTATATGTAGAAGACAGGAATACTTAGATTCCTGTCATTACTCATTTAAATATCAAGGTTTTTCACGTATTTTGCATTCTCTTGGATAAAGTTACGACGTGGTTCCACTTTATCACCCATTAAAATTTCAAACGTTTCGTCTGCTTCTATTGCATCTTGAAGAGAAACTTGAAGTAACGAACGTACTTCTGGATCCATTGTCGTCTCCCATAGCTGAGTTGGATTCATTTCTCCAAGACCTTTATAACGTTGGATTCCTGGTTTCGGCTGGGCTGGTAGCTCAGCTAATATCTTTTCAAGTTCTTTATCGTTATAAGCATATTGAATTTTTTTACCTTGTTGTACTTTAAACAAAGGTGGCTGCGCAATATATATATAGCCACACTCAATGATTTGACGCATATAACGATAGAAGAACGTTAATAATAGGGTACGAATATGCGCACCATCAACATCGGCATCGGTCATAATAATAACTTTATGATAGCGTGCTTTTTCAATATCGAAGTCTCCACCGATATTTGTACCGATCGCCGTAATAATTGTACGAACTTCATCATTTGATAAAATTTTATCTAAGCGTGCTTTTTCAACATTAATAATTTTACCCTTCAGCGGTAAAATCGCTTGGAAATGACGATCGCGTCCTTGTTTTGCAGATCCACCCGCAGAGTCACCCTCTACGATATAAATTTCACTAATTGCTGGATCTTTAGAAGAACAGTCTGCCAATTTCCCTGGTAAACTTGAAACTTCTAAAGCACTCTTTCGGCGAGTTAGCTCACGAGCCTTTTTAGCTGCTACACGCGCACGCGCTGCCATCGTTCCTTTATCTACAACTTTACGTGCAACATTGGGATTTTCCAGTAAGAACTTTTCAAAAGCCTCTGAGAATACTGACTCCGTAATCGTTCTCGCTTCACTATTTCCAAGTTTCGTCTTCGTTTGCCCTTCGAATTGTGGATTTGGATGTTTAATTGACACGATTGCTGTTAAACCTTCACGAACATCTTCACCAGTTAAATTACTATCCGCATCTTTTAAAATGTTATTTTTACGGCCATAATCGTTAATCACACGTGTTAGGGCAGTTTTAAATCCTACCTCATGTGTACCACCTTCATACGTATGAATATTATTTGTAAATGAGTAAATATGATTTGTATATCCTTCGTTATATTGAAGCGCAACTTCAACTTGAATACCATCTTTTGAACCCTCTACATATACAGGCTCTTCATGAATTGGTTGTTTTGAACGATTTAAATGTTCAACATATGATTTAATTCCACCTTCATAGTGGAACTCTTTCTTTTGTTTATGTTCACGTTTATCTTCAATTGTTAATTTAATATTACGATTTAAAAACGCCAACTCACGCATACGAGTCGCTAGCGTATCAAATTCATATTCTGTCGTCTCTTTAAAAATTTCTGGATCCGGTTTAAAGCGAGTTATTGTTCCAGTTTTATCTGTATCACCGATGACTTTTAAATCTGCAACCGGAATACCTCTTTCGTATTTTTGGTAATGAATTTTACCGTCACGATGTACAAATACTTCTAGTTCTGTTGACAAGGCATTTACAACAGATGCACCAACACCATGCAAACCACCAGAAACCTTATAACCGCCACCGCCAAATTTACCACCAGCGTGGAGGACAGTCATAATAACCTCAACTGCAGGACGTCCCATTTTTTCTTGTATACCAACTGGGATACCACGGCCATTATCCGTTACAAGAATACTATTATCTTCTTCAATACTAACGTTAATTTCATCGCAATATCCTGCTAATGCTTCATCGATACTATTATCAACAATTTCCCATACAAGGTGGTGAAGTCCTTTCCCACTCGTTGATCCAATATACATACCTGGACGTTTCCGAACTGCCTCTAGTCCTTCAAGTACCTGTATCTGACTTTCATCATATGCATTTTCTTGCATTTGTTTTTGTTCCATTGACACAAAGATCACCTACTTTTCCATTTAAACAGGGGTTTATGCCCTATCTATTTCACAATCTACCGTGCCGTTCGTTACATGAATTGTTTTCGCGTCTTTCAATGTTTCGTGTTCAATTCCGTCGACACTCGTCGTTGTAACAAATGTTTGCACCTTTCCTTGAATTGTATTTAACAGATGTGATTGACGATAATCGTCTAATTCTGATAAAACATCATCCAGCAAAAGGATTGGATATTCTTTAACCTCTGAATAAATCAATTCAATTTCAGCTAATTTTAGGGATAGTGCAGTCGTTCGTTGTTGTCCTTGCGAACCAAAGACTTGAACATTTTTACTATTAACGAAGAATTGTAAATCATCACGATGAGGACCAATTAAAGTCGTACCACGGAAAATTTCACGTTGTTTCACAGATTGAAAACTTTCATAGTATACTTCTTTTATTTTCGACAAATCCATTGATTCTGATACATCTACACTCGGTTTATAAATAATTTCTAATTCTTCTAATCCACGGCTTATACCACGATGAATTGGGGCTGCCCATTCTTGCAGTAAATGTAAAAAATCAAAACGTTTTTGCAATATTTTTGCACCGTGTTCAATCAGTTGCAGTGTAAATACATCCAACATCGTTTCCTCATTTTTACTATTCCCTTGCATTTTTTTTAGCAAGTGGTTTCGTTGCGTGAGCACTTTTTGATATTGACTTAATTCATACAAATAAACAGGAGCTATTTGTCCTAATTCCATATCTAAAAAGCGTCTTCTTACTTGAGGGCTTCCTTTTACAAGATTTAAATCTTCTGGGGCAAACATGACAACATTCATTTCGCCAATATATTGACTCAACTTTTGTTGTTCAAGTTGATTTAATTTTGCCTTTTTACCTTTTTTCGAAATATTTAATTCTAAAGACAAAGAATTATTTCTCTTTTGTAATTTCCCTTTAATTTGACCAAAATCTTCATCCCAACGGATAAGCTCGCGGTCATTGGAGGTTCTATGAGATTTCGCCATCGCTAACACATAAATAGCTTCCATCAAATTTGTTTTCCCTTGCGCATTTTCACCGATAATTACATTCACTTTATCTTCAAAGGAAAGCTCTAATTTTTCATAATTGCGATAGTTTTTTAATTGTATTTCTGAAATAAACAAAGGGCTCCCCCTTTATGCCTGAACTTGGAAAGTTCCGCTACCCGGAATTTCAATAATATCGTTCGCATATAACTTGCGACCTCTTCTGTTTTCAAGTTCTTGATTCACGTACACTTCATATTCTTGTAAAAACCATTTTACAGCGCCACCTGTATCGATTACATCAGCTAACTTTAAAAATTGTCCTAGTGTAATATACTCTGTTGAAATTTTAATACGTTTCATAAAATCGCTCACTTTCTCAAAGTGTTCATTCTTTCATTGTACTAAATAAACTAGCATTAGGAAAGTAATACCCCAAAATCAAATAAGGGCTACTAGCATCTTTAAACTAGCAACCCTTATTTTCTATCTAGTAAGTACGAACTGGTAAAATTAATTGAGTAATTGAATCATCATTTACTGTACGAATTAAGAATGGTCTCATTGCCCCAGTAAAGCTAATCTTAATCTCTGTACTATCTAAAGCTTTTAATGCATCCATCATATATTTTGCACTAAAAGATATTTTTAATTCTTCCCCATCTACGTTTTCACATTGAACTTCTTCCACTACTTTTCCGATTTCCGGAGAATTAGAAGAGATTTCCAACATTTTTTGTTCTAACGTTGATAATTTTACAACATTATTGCGGCCGTCTCTTGCTAATAGTGAAGCACGATCAATAGCCTGTAGAAATTCTTTTGTATTCACAAAAATATCCGTCTTACTCTCTGCTGGAATTAGACGTGTTGTATCAGGATAATTTCCTTCTAACAATCTTGAGAAGAATAATAAATGTTTTGTACGGAATAATACTTGATACTCCGTAATAACGATATCTACCATTTCTTCCGACTCATCTAAAATTTTACTTAATTCATTTAGGCTCTTACCTGGAATTACAACATTTGCTTGAAACTCATCTGCAATATTATATCCTTCGATCTTTGCTTTTCGAAGTGCTAGTCTGTGACTATCTGTTGCAATACAAATTAATTCGCTGTTATATACCTTCCAGTTTACACCTGTCAAGATCGGTCTTGTTTCCGAAGTAGAAACTGCAAATACAGTTTGTCTAATCATATGTTTAAGTAAGTCTGTTGGAATCTTAAAAACATGATGTTCTTCAATCTGTGGTAATAATGGATATTCAGCAGAATCTAAACCATTTAAGTTGAACTCTGATTTTCCAGATTTTATTTTTGTCATAAAATGATTTTCTACAGAAATTTCGACAGTGTCTTTAGGTAATTTTTTTACGATCTCACTAAAATATTTTGCTTGTAAAACAATACTTCCTGATTGTCCGATTTCTACAATCTCTTTTCCGTCCTCTTCGACTGGAATAAACGATTCAATAGAGATGTTTGCATCGCTTCCTGTTAATGTAACCCCTTCTTCAGTAGCGACAACTTTAATTCCTGTAAGAATTGGAATTGTTGTACGAGAAGAAACAGCCTTCATTACATCCTGTACACTTCTTACAAGATAGTCTTTTTGTATTGTAAAACGCATAAAGAAAAACCTCCGGTAAGTATAAGATTTTATTTAATTAATAAAGATAAAAAAATAGTAGTAATAGTAATAGGGCTTGTGGATATGTGGATAACTCAGTTGAAAGATGTAAAAACAGTCTATCTACATGTGGATAGACTGTGCGTAAAACAAGGAGAGTTATTCACACTATTCAGCTACTACTTTAAAATATCATTAATTTCTTCGACTTGTTTTTGCAATTGCGTATCCGTTTTTAGTAGCTTAGAAATTTTTTCATGGGCATGGATAACGGTTGTATGGTCACGTCCACCAAATTCTTCACCTATTTTAGGTAAAGAGGAATCTGTAAGTTCGCGTGATAAATACATTGCAATTTGACGAGGAAACGCAACTGATTTTGTACGCTTTTTCGCTTTAAAATCTTCTAATTTTACTTGGTAAACGCCCCCGACAGCTTTTTGGATATCATAAATAGAAATAATTTTTGGTTTAGAATTTGGAATAATATCTTTAAGTGCTTCAGCTGCTAAATCAGCATTAATATCTTTGTTAATTAAAGATGAATAAGCTACAACTCGGATGAGCGCACCTTCTAATTCACGAATGTTTGAATCGATTTGATTTGCGATATACAGCATAACCTCGTTTGGTATATCAAGTCCTTCAGCTTTTGCTTTTTTACGTAAAATCGCAATTCGCGTCTCTAAATCTGGTGGCGTAATGTCCGTAATGAGTCCCCATTCAAAGCGAGAACGAAGACGATCTTCTAAAGTTGGAATTTCTTTTGGTGGCCGATCACTTGAAATTACAATTTGTTTGCTTTCTTCGTGTAATGCATTAAATGTATGGAAAAACTCTTCTTGAGTTTGTTCTTTTCCAGCAAGAAATTGAATATCATCTATCAATAAAACATCTACATTGCGATATTTATTACGAAAATCGACTGCTTTATTATCACGAATAGAGTTAATGAATTCATTTGTAAATTTTTCGGATGATAAATATACAACTTTCGCGTTTGGATTGTGTTCAATTACATAATGACCGATCGCATGCATTAAATGCGTCTTTCCAAGCCCAACGCCCCCGTAAATAAAGAGAGGATTATATGCTTTAGCTGGAGCCTCGGCTACAGCTAATGAAGCAGCATGGGCAAAACGGTTACCAGAGCCAATAACAAATGTATCAAATGTATATTTTGGATTTAGCATGCTCTGTGGTAAATGAGTAGAATCATCTTGTGCTCGATTTTTTTTAATAGGAGGAAGATCGATATCCTCTTCAGCTTGACTTTGGGGAATAATAAAGCGAATAGCCAATTTTGCCCCTGTTAAATCATAAAGTGTTTCCGAAATGAGTTCTGAGTAATGAGATTCTAGCCAATCACGAGCAAATTCATTTGGAGCTGTAATCGTTAATACGTCTTTCTTTAAGTTATGTGCTGTTGTTGACTTCAACCACGTTTCATAACTAGGTTTACTGACCTTTTTTTCAAGTTCTTTTAAGGCACTATTCCATAAATCAGAGATGTTTTCCAAAGGTGTCCCTCCTTTACTAAGATGGTAAAAGAATAAGGTTGCGCAACAAATGTACAACCCAATAAATAGTAAATGTATATTTATACGAAACGTCTTTTAAAACCTAAAAACGTCGTTTGTATATGAAATAGGGTTTTCGACAAAAAAAGCAAATGTGGACAACTATTTACCCACATGTGATTAAAACTGTCCACATGTTATACACAAATTGTGGATAAAATAAACATGTGGGAAACTTATTCAAAGTGAAAACACAACTATAATATCAAAAAAAAGTAGCTATAGCAATGAAATTAAGAAAGTTATCCACAAAATCAATACCTTGTGGAATAAACTTGTCCACAATACGATATACTGTGTAAAAGTAAGAAAAAAGTTTGTGGATATAAAAAACAGAAAAAAACATTTATCCACAAGGAAATATAAGAACTGTGAAAAAGAATGTGAACAGGTTCAAAATGAATATTTGATGAAAATTTCGAGAACCATTGACATTTTCCTAGTTGATTAACTATAATTTATAAGACTGTCTTTAACAGATATTCCTCAGGGAGGTGTCATATAATGAAAAGAACTTACCAACCAAATAAACGTAAGCGCAGCAAAGTACATGGTTTCCGCAGCCGTATGAGCACAGCGAACGGACGTAAAGTGCTAGCAGCTCGTCGTCGTAAAGGAAGAAAAGTATTATCTGCGTAGACCACTGATCGTTCAGTGGTCTTTTTTTCTAATAATAGTGAATTTCCGCTGATGAAATACAGGAGTGTCAATTGATATGAAGAAAAAAAATCGTATAAAGAAGAATGATGAATTCCAGGAGGTTTTTCAAAAAGGAAAATCAAATGCGAACCGTCAGTTTGTTGTATACCAACTAAATAAAGAAGAACAGCCAAATTTTCGCATCGGCCTTTCTGTTAGCAAGAAGATAGGAAACGCAGTAGTTCGTAATCGAATTAAGCGTATGATCCGTCAGTCCATTACAGAATTGAAAGATGAGATAGATTCTGGAAAAGATTTTGTTATAATAGCAAGGAAGCCTTGTGCAGAGATGACATATGAAGAAGTAAAGAAAAGCTTAATTCATGTCTTTAAACGCTCTGGTATGAAAAGAATAAAAAAGTAGCGTAAGGAAATGAATTACACTATATACATACCGAAACAAGGAGGAGCAGGCTTTGAAAAAGAAAATAGGTTTACTGGCCATGGTTATTACATTAATGGCAATTGCTACCGGCTGTAGTGAAACGGGTCAGCCAATTACATCGAAGAGCACTGGGATTTGGAATGAATATTTCGTATACCCGCTTTCTCAGTTAATCACGTATTTTGCGACATGGCTTGGTGATAATTACGGTTTAGCGATCGTTATTACGACCCTTATTATTCGTTTTGCATTATTACCATTAATGATTAAGCAAACGAAGAGTACGAAAGCTATGCAGGCGTTACAACCAGAAATGGTAAAGTTAAAAGAGAAATATAGCTCGAAAGACCAAGCAACACAGCAAAAATTACAACAAGAAATGATGCAGTTATATCAAAAAAATGGTGTAAATCCATTAGCCGGTTGTTTACCAATATTTGTTCAGATGCCTATTTTATTCGCATTTTATCATGCGATTATGAGAACATCAGAAATTAGTAAACATACATTTTTATGGTTCGATTTAGGACAGGCAGACCCTTACTATATCTTACCGGTTGTTGCAGCGATTACGACATTTATTCAGCAAAAGCTTGCAATGGCAGGAACTGCTGGTCAAAATCCACAAATGGCAATGATGATTTGGCTTATGCCGATTATGATTTTAATCTTTGCAATTAACTTCCCAGCGGCATTATCACTTTACTGGGTTGTTGGTAATATCTTTGGTATCGCTCAAATGTACTTTATCAAAGGGCCAGAAATTAAGGCTAGTAAGGCTGGAGGATCAGGTAAGTGAGTGTAATTACTGCTAAAGGACAAACAGTCGAGCTGGCAGTAGAAGATGCTTTAAGGCAATTAAACACTTCAAAAGATCAAGTTGATATAAATATTATCGATGAGGGTAAAAGGGGATTCCTAGGCTTATTTGGGAATCGTCCTGCAGTAGTAGAAGTTGTATTGAAGAAAGAGCCCATTCAAGAATGTGAAGAGTATTTAAAAAATGTTATTCGCAACATGGGTGTGGAAGTCGAGATTAGTAAAATTGTAAAGGGACGCGAAGTTGAATTTACAATTTCTGGTGATGATGTAGGTGTTTTAATTGGAAAAAGAGGTAATACGTTGAACTCTTTACAGTATTTGACAAAACTTGTCGCGAATCGCCATACGAAACAGTATATTGGTATCACACTAGATGCTGAAAATTATCGTAGTAAAAGAAAAAGTACGTTAGAATCGCTTTCTTATCGATTAGCAAAACAAGTGTCTAAAACGAAAAAAAGAGTTGTTTTAGAGCCGATGCCATCTTTTGAACGAAAAATTATCCATCAAGCATTATCTAATCATCAAGATATCAATACAACTTCTGAAGGAAATGAACCACATCGGCATGTTGTAATATCTTCCAAATGACCGGTTACTCAAATGAGTGCCGGTTTTTTTGAGGGGAAAACAGATGTGGATAACTAAAAACACTAAACTTATCCACTGTGAATAAGTTTAGTGTTTTTTACATGAGGACATAATAAAATGAGTTATTATTCTTTTGTAGATAGGTTCGTTATGGTATTCTAATAATTTAGTGAAGAAAATAATCGTGTTGAAATAGAGATAAATAAGCAAGTGAGGTGAAAGGACATGGAATTTGATACAATTGCTGCGATTTCCACAGCGCTTGGAGAGGGCGCAATTGCCATTGTTCGAGTAAGTGGGGATGATGCGGTTGAAAAAGTTAATCGTATTTTTAAAGGGAAGGACTTAACAGAGGTTCCTTCTCACACAATTCATTATGGCCATATTGTTGATTTAGATACAAATCAAGTTATTGAAGAAGTTATGGTGTCTATTATGCGTGCGCCAAGAACTTTTACACGCGAAAATATAGTAGAAATTAACTGCCACGGTGGACTTGTTTCGGTAAATAAAGTATTGCAGCTTATTTTAGCGCAAGGAGTACGATTAGCAGAGCCTGGTGAATTTACAAAACGTGCTTTTTTAAATGGTCGTATTGATTTATCACAAGCAGAAGCTGTCATGGACTTAATCCGTGCAAAAACAGATCGTGCAATGAACGTAGCGATTAATCAAATGGAGGGGCGATTATCTAAATTAATTGGCCGCCTGCGTCAGGATATATTAGAAACGCTAGCTCATGTTGAGGTAAACATAGATTACCCAGAATATGATGATGTGGAAGAGATGACACATAATATTTTAATTGAGAAAGCGACACATGTTCGTGCTGAAATTGCAAAAATATTAGAAACATCGAAGCAAGGGAAGATTTTACGTGAAGGTATTGCTACTGCAATCATCGGTAGACCTAACGTTGGGAAGTCATCGCTATTAAATAGTCTCGTTCAAGAGAAAAAGGCAATTGTAACTGATATTGCAGGAACAACTCGTGATGTTATTGAAGAGTACGTTAATGTGCGTGGTGTACCACTTAAACTTATAGACACAGCCGGGATTCGTGAAACGGAAGATGTTGTTGAACGAATTGGTGTAGAGCGTTCGAAAGAAATGATGAGCCAAGCTGATTTAGTGTTAGTTGTCGTTAATTATAGCGAAGCTTTAACGAATGAGGATGAAGAGCTATTCCGTGCCGTACAAGGAAAAGATTTCATTGTTATTGTAAATAAGACAGATTTACCGCAAGTAATTGATATGGAACGTGTTACAGAATTGGCAGCGGGAAATCGTGTTATTACGACGTCGTTAATTGAGGAACAAGGAATAGATGAGCTTGAAAAGGCGATAGCGGACTTATTCTTTGAAGGAGCAATTGATTCTGCTGATGTGACATATGTTTCTAACGCGAGACATATTGGATTATTAACACAAGCAGGAAAAACAATTGGAGATGCAATTGAGGCGATAGAAAATGGTGTTCCAATTGATATGGTGCAAATTGATTTAACAAGAACGTGGGAAATACTTGGTGAAATTACTGGTGATACCGTCCATGAAAGCTTAATTGACCAGTTGTTCTCTCAATTTTGTTTAGGAAAATAATATAGTGATGCTTTAGAAAGATAGAGATTATTAGGAGGAATAAACAATGGGATACAATGCCGGTTCATACGATGTCATAGTAATCGGTGCAGGTCATGCAGGATGCGAAGCTGGTCTTGCGGCAGCACGAATGGGCTCCAAAACATTAATGTTAACAATTAATTTAGATATGGTAGCGTTTATGCCATGTAACCCTTCTGTTGGTGGACCAGCAAAAGGGATTGTTGTTCGTGAAATTGATGCATTAGGCGGAGAAATGGGACGCAATATTGATAAAACGTATATTCAAATGCGTATGTTAAATACAGGTAAAGGACCAGCTGTACGCGCACTTCGAGCACAAGCAGATAAGTTCTCTTACCAACATGAATTAAAGAAAACAATTGAAGAAACACCAAATTTAACGTTGTTCCAAGGAATGGTAGAGCGTTTAATTGTTGAAGATGGCGAATGTAAAGGGGTAATTACGCAAGCTGGTGCTGAATATACAGCGAAAACAGTCGTAATTACGACTGGAACGTTTTTACGCGGTGAGATTATTATGGGAGATTTAAAATATTCGAGCGGTCCGAATAATCAACAACCATCTATTACTTTATCAGAACATTTAGAGGAACTTGGATTTGATCTTGTTAGATTTAAAACAGGTACACCTCCGCGTGTAAATAGTAATACAATCGATTACAGCAAAACAGAAATTCAGCCAGGTGATGATAAACCACGAGCTTTCTCTTTTGAAACGACAAAATTTATTATGGATCAAATTCCATGTTGGTTGACGTATACAAGTACGGAAACACATCGTTTAATAGATGAAAACCTGCATCGCTCAGCTATGTATTCTGGTATGATTAAGGGAACAGGACCTAGATATTGTCCTTCAATTGAAGACAAAGTAGTAAGGTTTAATGATAAACCACGTCATCAAATTTTCTTAGAGCCAGAAGGACGTAATACACAAGAAGTGTATGTACAAGGTTTATCAACAAGCTTACCAGAAGATGTGCAGCGTGATATGCTTAGAACAATCCCTGGTCTAGAAAACGTTGAAATGATGCGTACAGGTTATGCGATTGAATATGATGCGATTGTGCCAACACAACTATGGCCAACACTTGAAACGAAAAAAATTAAAAATTTATATACAGCAGGACAGATTAACGGAACTTCTGGTTACGAAGAGGCGGCAGGACAAGGGCTTATGGCTGGGATTAATGCAGCATGTCGTTCTTTAGGTGAAAAAGAAGTTATTTTAGGTCGCGAGGATGCTTATATTGGTGTCTTAATTGATGATCTTGTAACGAAAGGTACAAATGAACCATATCGTTTATTAACGTCTCGTGCAGAATATCGTCTATTATTACGCCATGATAATGCTGATCTTCGTTTAACTGAAGTTGGTCGTGAAATTGGATTAATTAAAGAAGAGCGCTATGAGCGATTTACAAATAAAAAATTACAAATTGAACAGGAAAAGGAACGTTTAAGCAGCATCATTATTAAGCCACGTCCTGAAGTTCAAGAATTAATTCGTAGCATTGGTGGAAGTGAATTGAAAGATGGAATACGTGCAAGTGACTTATTACGTCGTCCAGAGATGACATATGAGCATATTCATCTTTTAGTACCAAGTGAAGTAGAACTAAGTGATGAAGTGACAGAACAAGTTGAAATCCAGATTAAGTACGAAGGATATATTGAAAAATCTTTACAGCAAGTAGAGCGTATGAAGAAAATGGAAAATAAAAAAATACCTGTGGATATTGATTATGATGCAATTTCTAGCCTTGCTTCAGAAGCTAGACAGAAATTGAAAGATGTTCGTCCACTTTCAATGGGGCAAGCTTCACGTATTTCTGGTGTAAATCCAGCGGATATTTCCATTTTACTTGTGTATATTGAACAAGGAAAAATTGCGCGCGTATCGAACCAATAAATAGTAAGGAGATATTGTTAGATGAACATAGAACAATTTCAATCTATGCTAGAAGAGAAGGGGATCACTCTCTCTTCTAGACAGTTAGAGCAGTTCGAAATCTACTTCGAAACATTAGTAGAGTGGAATGAAAAAATGAATTTAACGGCTATTACGGAGAAAGAAGAAGTATATTTAAAACACTTTTTTGATTCGATTACAGCTGCTTTTTATTATGATTTTTCAAAACCATTCTCAATTTGTGATGTTGGTGCAGGAGCTGGATTCCCAAGTATTCCTTTAAAAATCTGTTTCCCGCATTTAAAAGTGACAATTGTAGACTCATTGCAAAAACGCATTAATTTCTTAAATCATTTAGCACAAAAGTTGGAATTAAGTGACGTTGCGTTTTGTCATGATCGTGCTGAAACATTTGGGAAAAAAGAAGGTGTACGTGAATCGTACGATATTGTAATGGCACGTGCAGTTGCGCGTCTTTCGGTATTAAGCGAGCTATGTTTACCACTTGTAAAAGTTGGAGGAACATTCATTGCTATGAAAGGTGCCGCGGCAAACGAAGAAATTGAAAATGGCAAGTATGCTTTAGAGGTGCTAGGCGGGGATCTAAAAGAAATGTCTACGTTCCAATTACCGTTTGAAGAAAGTGAACGTAATATTTTATTAATCGAGAAAAAGCGCAAGACACCAAAGAAATATCCACGCAAACCGGGAACACCCAATAAATTACCTATTGAAAAATAAATCTTATTAGACGTAAGATTAAATTATATAAATGAAAACGTAAATGTTTCATAGGAAACATTTTATGTAGAATAGTCAATAGGCCTAAAAGGTGGTGGAATATGTATGAAAAATACGTTTTCTCGTTTATTTGGCTTTGGAGATAAAGAGAGCGAATTCGAATTACAAGACGAAAGCCATGAAGAAATAGATAAAAAGGTATATGAAGAAATACAAGAAATTCCGATCGTAAATATTACTCCTAATCGTTATCAACCACGAACGGTTTTTGACGATGCACGTATCGACGAGTTGGCATTAACGATTCGTACACACGGGCTCATTCAGCCGATTGTTGTGAGGCAGTATGAGGATGATAAGTACGAGATTATTGCTGGAGAAAGACGTTTTCGCGCAGCAACGAAGTTAGGCTGGGAAAAGGTCCCTGCGATCATAAAGAACTTAAATGATACAGAGACGGCTTCTGTAGCGTTAATTGAAAATTTGCAACGTGAGGAATTAACAGCAATCGAGGAAGCTGTGGCATATCAAAAGCTGATTGAGTTACATAATTTAACGCAAGAAGCATTGGCACAACGACTTGGAAAAGGACAATCTACAATCGCAAATAAGTTGCGATTGTTAAAGTTGCCTGAAGAAATAAAAAGTGCATTGTTAGAAAAAAGTATTACAGAACGTCATGCTCGTGCTCTCATTCCTTTAAAAAATGAGGAATTACAACTGAAAGTTTTACAAGAAATTGTGGAAAAACAACTCAATGTAAAACAAACAGAGGAACGAATCGCAAAATTACTAGAAGAAGTAAAACCGAAGCGCAAGGCGAAGCAAAAAGCAGTGAGCCGAGACGCGAGAATTGCTATGAATACAATTAGGCAATCATTACAAATGGTGGCTGACAGTGGTTTAAATGTTAATTCTGAGGAAGAAGAATTTGATGAGTACTATCAAATTACGATTAAAATTCCGAAGAAAAAATAATAATGATGTGTTAGAGACCTTATCCTACTGGAGAGGTCTCTTTTGCTATATTTTCTTGTTAATGAAGAAGGAGTTTAGAAATAAATTTTGAAGTTTAATAAGGACGGAAAAGAAAAACTTTTATTTCATGTTACAATAAACGTAATTGTTACTAGAATAAGATAGAAAGGTTGAAAGTAGGTGACATCATGGGAAAAATCATTGCTATTGCTAATCAAAAAGGCGGTGTTGGAAAAACAACAACATCTGTTAATTTAGGGGCTGGATTGGCGCAAGTAGGTAAGAAAGTCCTTCTCGTAGATATTGATGCTCAAGGAAATGCAACGACTGGTGTGGGAATTGAAAAGTCAGAATTAGACCAATGTATTTACAATGTTCTTGTGGAAGATGCAGATGTTCAGGGAGTTATACGGAAAACCGCAACTGAAAACTTAGATGTTCTACCCGCTACAATTCAATTGGCTGGTGCTGAAATTGAATTGGTACCGACTATTTCCCGGGAAGTACGTTTGCAAAGGGCATTACAGCCAGTTCGTGATGAATATGATTACATTATTATCGACTGTCCCCCGTCTTTAGGGTTATTAACGATTAATGCATTAACAGCAGCAGATTCTGTTATTATTCCTGTTCAGTGTGAATATTACGCACTCGAAGGATTAAGTCAGCTATTAAATACAGTTCGACTTGTACAAAAACATTTAAATAAAGATCTAGCAATTCAAGGTGTATTGTTAACAATGCTAGATGCCCGTACAAATTTAGGGATTCAAGTTATAGATGAAGTGAAGAAATACTTTAGGGATAAAGTATACCGTTCCATTATTCCACGTAATGTTCGCTTAAGTGAGGCACCAAGTCATGGGAAACCGATTATGCAGTATGACGCTAAATCAAGAGGGGCAGAAGTATATATAGATTTAGCAGAGGAAGTGATTGCAGGTGGCTAAAGGTTTAGGAAGAGGGATTAATGTGTTTTTTCCTGATTTAGATGTGAAAGAAGAAGAAACGATTCAGGAGATTATCGTAACTGAATTAAGGCCGAATCCATACCAACCGCGTAAGCACTTTAATAAAGCTGCGATTGAGGAATTAGCGGCTTCTATTAAAGAACACGGCATATTACAACCGTTAATTGCTAGAAAGAGTATTAAAGGATATGAAATTGTTGCAGGTGAAAGAAGATATCGTGCTGCCAAAGAGGCTGGACTTGAAAAGGTACCTGCCGTTGTAAGGCAATTAAACGAGCAGCAAATGATGGAATTTGCTTTGTTAGAAAACCTACAACGAGAAGATTTAAATCCGATGGAAGAGGCAATGGCATACCAGATGTTAATGAATGAGCTAAATGTAACGCAAGAACAATTAGCGAAACGTCTTGGTAAAAGTAGACCTTACATTGCAAACTATACTCGGTTATTAAGCCTCCCTTCTTTCGTACAAGATATGATTGCAAATGGTCAACTTTCAATGGCTCATGGGAGAACTTTACTTACAATCAAAGATGAAGAACAATTGAAGTCCTTATTGAAACGCATTGAAAAAGAAGGATTAAATGTTCGTCAATTAGAGAAAATCGTCCAAGAGATTAATCAACACGTTTCACGTGAAACAAAACAAGTGAAAAAAGAGCGAAATATATTTTTCGTAGAACGTGAAACGTTCTTAAGAGAAAAGTTTGGCACAGATGTGAAAATTAAAGAGACGAAAAAAGAAAAAGGTAAAATCGAAATTGAATTTTTTAATAAAGAAGATTTAAATCGTATTTTAGAATTATTATCACATAAAAATTAAAAAGCAAACCATCTTATTATTTATAGATGGTTTGCTTTTTTTAATGCAGATAATTTTTGATCCGTCTCTTTTATACTTTGTGCGATTACATCGGCCATTTTCATCACTAAACTTAATCTCGTATTTTGAAGAACAAAAAACTCCATAAAACCATTTAAATTGACGATGCCGTGTATATGCAAATCACCAACTGCAGGTAATTTCTTATTCATCGCAGCACCGGGTTTACTAGGTCCTTTTCCAGTAGTAATTGAACCGATATTTTGAGACTTTCCTAAACATGCATCAACGGCAATTATAAAGGAAGTAGGATTTTCTTTCTGTATATTTTGAATTTTCTCTTCTAGATTCAGTGCATGCACTGGTTCATCTAGTGTGCCGAACACTTGGAAGTTTTTGATTTCTACTTGTTCTAGCTTAGTGCCAACTAATGGGCCGAGTGCATCACCGGTGGAACGATCTGTTCCGATACAAACGAGAATAAGTGGTATATTAGTTTGAATAGGAATATGGGAAAGCAAGAAGTTACTGATTGTCTCGGAGGCTTCTAAGTCTTGGTGCATAACATTTTGAGTTTCTTTTTCGAAAAAAGGTAAGCGAAAACTTCCAATATTCATGAAGCACCCATCCTTTTAATAAATTTTCAAAATATGTTATATGGCGAATAAAATGGAAAACTATAAGTGCGTACTTTTTGCAAAATGTAAATGAAAACGGAAATAATAGTACTAGTATATATATATTCGTTCCATTTTATACCTGGATAGAAGTTAACAAATGCAATTAAAGTTATAAATTTTTTCAGCAATCAGAGAGACTTCTGATACAATAAGAAGAATAACTAAAAAGAAATTTTGGCTGGAGAGGTAGAGATACATGGATTTATTAACGAAGTGGTTTAATTCTACGAAACAGTATTTATTGGATGCTGATCGTTGGGCTCATATTGGAGTTGCGACATTAAAAATATGTATTATTTTAACAATTGGTGCAGTTGTTGTGCGAGTTGCAAGAGCGGTTGTACGAAATGCGTTTCGCATGGGGAGCCGTTCTCCAATCCAAATTTCAGAACGTCGTACAGTTACGGTAGCGAAATTACTTGAAAATATTGTAGCATACGTTGTTATGTTCATTATGCTAATTGCGATTTTAGGTGTGTTTGATATTAATGCATCAGGTTTATTAGCGGGTGCCGGGGTAATTGGTTTAGCAGTCGGATTTGGTGCTCAAAGTTTAGTGAAAGACGTTATTACAGGTTTATTTATTTTGCTAGAAGATCAGTTTTCAGTTGGCGATTATGTTAAAATCGGTCAATTTGAAGGAGTCGTTTTAGAAATTGGACTTCGTACAACGAAAGTAAAGAGTTGGACAGGTGAAATTCATACTTTACCAAACGGAAGTATTGTTCAAGTTACTAACTACTCAGTTAGTAATAGTGTAGCATTTGTTGATGTATCTATTTCATATGAGGCTGACATTGCGAAAGCAGAGCAAGTTATTGAGGATTTATTAGTAGAGTTACCTGCACAATACGAAAAAATGGTAACGACGCCTCAATTATTAGGTGTGCAAACATTAGCTGCATCAGAAGTTATATTACGCGTTATTGCTGAAGTAGAACCGATGCAACATGCAGTTATTGCAAGAGCACTTCGTAAAGAGATTAAAAATCGTCTAGATTTACATGGAATTGAAATTCCATATCCACGTATGGTTTTATATAATCGTGAAGAACTGGTTAGTGGAAAAGCACTTTAGTATCGAGAGGGGTTTGGAGAGTGGAGCAAAAGGAATATAACTTGTACGACGTTGTGGAAATGAAGAAAGCCCACCCATGTGGTGAGAATCGTTGGAAAATTATTCGTATGGGAATGGATATCCGCATTAAGTGCGAGGGATGTGACCATTCAGTAATGATTCCTCGAAGAGAGTTTGATCGTAAGGTGAAAAAAATACTTGTGAAGCACGAAGAATAGAGAAAAAGTAACAGTTGCAGTAGGTGGCTGTTGCTTTTTTCATTTGGAGGAAACTTGTCATTTTTTTCGTTACTATCTATAATGATGAAAGATTGAGACATAGGAGTGAAAAATATGGGATTAACGGCTGGGATTGTTGGATTACCTAACGTAGGGAAGTCCACTTTATTTAATGCAATTACACAAGCAGGAGCAGAATCTGCGAACTATCCATTCTGTACAATTGATCCAAACGTAGGAATTGTAGAAGTACCAGATGAGCGTTTAAATAAATTAACGGAATTAGTAGAACCGAAAAAGACTGTTCCGACTGTATTTGAGTTTACTGATATTGCAGGTATCGTAAAAGGTGCAAGTAAGGGCGAAGGGTTAGGAAATAAATTCTTATCTCACATTCGCCAAGTAGATGCAATTTGCCAAGTTGTTCGTTGTTTTGAAGACGAAAATATTACGCACGTTTCAGGAAAAGTAGATCCAATTGATGATATTGAAACAATCAACTTAGAGCTAATCTTAGCAGACTTAGAGTCTGTTGATAAACGTATCGAGCGTGTTGCGAAATTAGCAAGACAAAAAGATAAAGAAGCAGTATATGAGCATGAAATTTTAGTGCGTTTAAAAGAAGCTTTCGAAGAGGGGAAACCAGCTCGTACTGTTGAATTTACAGAAGAGCAAATGAAGATTGTTAAAGGCCTTCATTTACTTACAACGAAAGAAATGCTATACGTAGCAAACGTAAGTGAAGATGATATTATGGATCCTTCTGAAAATAAATACGTACAAATGGTAAAAGAATTTGCAGCAAATGAAAATTCACAAGTAATTGTTGTATGTGCAAAAATTGAATCAGAAATCGCTGAGTTAGATGAGGAAGAGAAAAAAGTATTCCTGGAAGAACTAGGCATTGAAGAATCTGGTTTAGATCAGTTAATCCGTGCTGCATATGACTTATTAGGACTTGCTACTTACTTCACAGCTGGTGTGCAAGAAGTGCGTGCATGGACGTTTAAACAAGGTATGAAAGCACCACAATGTGCGGGCGTAATTCATACAGATTTTGAGCGTGGATTTATTCGCGCAGAAACAGTTTCTTATGATGATTTAATGACAAACGGTTCTATGACAGCTGCAAAAGAAGCTGGAAAAGTACGTTTAGAAGGAAAAGAGTATATCGTAAAAGACGGAGATGTTATGCACTTCCGTTTTAACGTTTAATTTAATATTTCCTAGGAAAAATAAAGATATGAACTTGGCAAATATATTATGTGTTTGCCAAGTTTTTTACGTATTGGTGAGTTGATTCATATAACTTACTATGATATAATCTAAACTCGTGAGTAATTACTATAAATTAATTGCTCCTTGCCCATTATGGGCCGTTTAGACCAAAAGGAGGTGAAAGTGTAATGAGAAAGTACGAAATTATGTACATCATTCGTCCTGGCGTTGAAGAAGAAGCTCAAAAAGCTTTAGTTGAACGTTTTGCAGGTGTTTTAACAAACAATGGTGCAGAAATCATTAACACGAAAGAGTGGGGTAAGCGTCGTTTAGCTTACGAAATCAACGACTTACGTGAAGGTTTCTACATGATCTTAAACGTGAACTCTAACGCAGAAGCGATTAACGAATTCGACCGTTTAGCTAAGATCAACGAAGATATCCTTCGTCATATCGTTGTTAAAGAAGAAGAAAAATAATTGATATATAAGGGAGAGTGGTTCGATTGATGAATCGTGTTATCCTCGTTGGTCGTTTAACTAAGGACCCTGACTTACGTTACACGCCCAATGGTGTTGCAGTAGCTACTTTTACGTTAGCTGTGAATCGCGCATTTGCGAATCAACAAGGTGAGCGTGAAGCTGACTTTATTAATTGTGTAATATGGCGTAAACAAGCAGAAAACGTGGCAAATTATTTGAAAAAAGGTAGCTTAGCAGGCGTAGACGGACGTCTTCAAACTCGTAATTACGATGGACAAGATGGTAAACGTGTATATGTAACAGAAGTTCTTGCGGAGAGCGTACAATTTTTAGAGCCGCGTAATGGCGGTGGGGAGCAACGTGGTTCATTCAATCAGCAACCATCAGGAGCTGGTTTCGGTAACCAAAGCTCTAACCCATTTGGTCAATCTAGTAATTCAGGCAACTCAGGTAACACTGGAAACTCTGGATTTACGAAGAATGACGATCCATTTTCGAATGTTGGTCAACCGATTGACATTTCGGACGACGATTTACCATTTTAATGGTATGAATCGGCTATTTTTAACAAAGAATGGAGGGAATAGACATGGCAGGACGCAAAGGTGGACGTGCGAAACGTCGTAAGGTGTGTTTCTTCACATCTAACGGCATCACTCGCATTGACTATAAAGATGTTGATTTATTAAAACGTTTCGTTTCTGAACGTGGTAAAATTTTACCTCGTCGTGTAACAGGAACAAGCGCAAAATACCAACGCAAACTTACAGTTGCAATTAAACGTGCTCGTCAAATGGCACTTTTACCATATGTTGGTGAATAATAGCGTATGAAATGCACAGTAGAGTCGGACTCTACTGTGCATTTTGCTATGCTTTTCTTTTTTGAAAGAGAGGTTAAATCATGAAACAAACAAAATTTATTACTGAAGGCGCAGCGTTATTAGCTATATACGCGATATTATTGCTTGTGTCTTTATACGTTCCGGTTTTAGGTACAGTTGTAACTTTCGCATTACCATTACCGTTTATATTGTTTACGATAAAATATAGGTTATCCAATGCTTTTATAATTTTTACAGCTGCGCTTTTTATTACCGTTATTGTGAGCCAGCCCTTGAATCTAGTGAAGACAATAATGTTTGGATTGATAGGGATTGTTTTAGGATCCATGTATAAAAAAAGAAAAAAGCCAATAGAGATCTTGATGGCAGGAACCCTTGCATATTTAATTGGTTTTGTGCTCATTTATGTTGCAAGTATAAAGTTTTTTAACATAGATTTAATGAAGCAAATACAAAATATGTTTAATGAAGGTATGGCGCAAAGTGAAAAGATGGTAAGCGCTGCAGGTATGCCAATTAGTAAAGAACAAAAAGAGTTATTTGGACAATTCAATGAGATATTACAAACACTATTCCCGAGTTTACTTGTAATGGTTTCTGTTTGTTTTTCTTGGATTACAGTGCTCCTATCGGGTAGTGTCTTGAGGAAGTTAAAGTATGACGTTATATCTTGGCCTAAATTTAAAGATATACAATTGCCAAAGAGCATTGTCTGGTATTACGTTATATTTATTTTGTTAGCAACTTTTATAAAGGTAGAACCAGCATCATATTTATATATGGTATTTTCCAACCTATATGTCATATTTGCACTATTGCTCGTACTGCAAGGTCTGACATTTATCACCTTTTTAGCGCATAGAAAAGGATTTACTAAAGGTGTTCCTATTATTAGTTTTATTGTATGCATGTTTATTCCGATGATGTTTCCTCTTGTAACAATCTTAGGTATAATTGATTTAGGGATTTCATTGCGTTCTAAAATAGGGGGATAAAATAATATTCCTTATACTATTTTAATCTGTAAAACTAACTGGAAAGTGAGTTAGTTTTACTTTATAGGAGTTGTATACATGCCTGAATTTTATAAGAAACAGTGGTTTTTATATCCTGTTTATGTATTGGCATTTTTTGTATTTGTGCTAATTTCACTCCTCTGTTACTTTCATTTAATTATGGGAATATCAGCCTTTTTTATCTTTTGTATTGTACTTTTTGTCGTTATACGATTCGAACTTACTTTCCAAAGAAATTTTGAAAAACATACGACAGATATGATTACAAGGGTAAAGAAAGTGAGTAATGAAGCATTTAACCAAATGCCAATTGGTATTTTGTTATACAATAAGGATTATGGGATTGATTGGGCAAATCCTTATTTATCATCATGTTTGGGACAGCATGCATTAGCCGGTTGGCACCTTTACGATGTATCAGAAACATTACTCCTTTTTATTAAGGGGGAAACTTCTGACGATATAGTTTCTTTAAATAATCGAAAGTTCCGTGTTTTTGTAAGGAAAGAAGAAAAGCTAATTTATTTCTTTGATGTAACGGAACAAACAGAAATTGAAAAGATGTATGAAGATCAACGCACTGTTTTAGCTGTTATTTATTTAGATAACTATGATGAAGTTACACAAGGATTAGATGATCAATTACGTACGAATATAACAAGTCTTGTGACGTCACGTCTAAATGAATGGGCTGTTAAGTATGGCGCTTATTTAAAACGTGCATCTTCAGAGAGGTTCTTCGTTGTACTAAATGAAAGTATTTTAGCACAAATGGAGAAAGGCAAGTTTAACATTTTAGATCAAGTGCGTGAAGAAACATCTAAAAGGAATATACCACTTACGTTAAGTGTGGGTGTCGGATCAGGTGATATGCCTTTATCAGAGCTTGGAGCAATGGCTCAATCTGGTTTAGACCTTGCGCTTGGACGTGGTGGGGATCAAGTAGCTATTAAACAAGCGACAGGTAAAGTTAAATTTTACGGCGGTAAAACAAATCCAGTTGAAAAGCGTACTCGTGTACGTGCTAGAGTTATTTCGCATGCATTGAAGGATTTAGTATTAGAAAGTAGTAATGTCATTATAATGGGACATAGGGCCCCTGATATGGATGCAATTGGTGCTGCGATTGGTATTTTAAAGGTAGCTCAATTAAATGAGCGCAAAGGATATATTGTGTTAGATGAAAATGATTCCGATAAGGGAATTAAACGTCTGATGGATAAAGTGAAACAAAATGAAGAACTATGGTCTCATTTTATTACCCCAGATCAAGCGATGGAATTTGCAAATGATGAGTCCTTACTTGTTGTTGTGGATACACATAAGCCTTCTATGGTGATGGAGGAAAAACTGGTTCGTAAAATTGAAAATGTAGTGGTGATTGACCATCATCGTCGTGGAGAAGATTTTATTGAAGATCCATTACTTGTTTACATGGAACCATATGCTTCTTCGACGGCAGAACTTGTTACAGAATTACTTGAGTATCAACCGAAAAATTTAAAGATGACAATGTTAGAAGCGACGGCATTGTTAGCTGGTATTATTGTTGATACGAAAAGTTTTACGTTCCGGACGGGTGCTCGTACGTTTGATGCAGCTTCTTATTTACGCTCGCATGGTGCAGATACTGTACTTGTACAAGAATTGTTAAAAGAAGATATGAATCAGTATTTACGAGTTGCAAAAGCTATTAAAAATGCGTACATTTATAAAAATGGAATTGCTATTGCAAAAGTTGATAGTGATGACTATTACGATCAAGTGCTTATTGC
The DNA here is from genome assembly GCF_016483575.1 of Bacillus cereus group sp. N12. Lineage (NCBI taxonomy): Bacteria > Bacillati > Bacillota > Bacilli > Caryophanales > Bacillaceae > Bacillus > Bacillus cereus group sp. N12. Next base: position 2,962 of record NZ_JAEHBO010000073.1, on the reverse strand, counting down.
ACAATCAGCGGACACGTTATTAACGATGACGGGTATTATTGCATCATTTGTTATAGCGAAACGTGGGGAGAATTTCATTGGAATTAGCGGCAGGTCTTTAGGTGAAGTGAATGTGCAGCTAATTATGGAGAATCTAGGAGGTGGCGGGCATTTGACGAATGCAGCCACACAAATGAAAAATGTTACAGTAGATGAAGCTGAGGAGAAGCTTCGATTTGTTATTGATGACTATTTACAGGGAGGCACACAATCATGAAAGTAATTTTTCTAAAAGACGTAAAAGGTAAAGGTAAAAAAGGAGAAATAAAAAACGTACCAGATGGTTATGCAAATAACTTTTTACTAAAACAAGGATTAGCTGCTGAAGCGACAAACAGCAGTATGAAAACTTTAGAAGCTCAAAAGCGTAAAGAAGAAAAAGATGCAGCAGCAGAGCTTGAGAATGCAAAAGAGCTGAAAGAAACTTTAGAGAAATTAACTGTGGAACTGAAGGCGAAATCTGGAGAAGGTGGCCGTTTATTTGGTTCTATCACAAGCAAACAAATCGTAGACGCAATGCAAAAATCACATAAAATCAAACTTGATAAACGTAAATTTGAAATGGATGATGCAATTCGTGCATTAGGTTATACAAATGTGACTGTAAAATTGCATCCGCAAGTAACAGCAAAAGTAAAAGTTCATGTTAGTGAACAATAAAAATAAATTAAACAAGGAGGATTGCGTATGAGTGATGTAATGGCTGATCGTACCCCTCCGCATAATATAGAAGCTGAGCAGGCAGTCTTAGGTGCCATATTGATTGATCAAGATGCGTTAACGTCAGCATCAGAACTATTGGTACCTGACTCATTTTATCGAACGAAACATCAAAAGATCTTTGAAGTGATGCTTGGCTTGTCTGATAAGGGAGAGCCAATTGACTTAGTAATGATGACGTCAGCGATGGCTGATCAAGGATTACTAGAAGAAGTTGGTGGGGTTTCTTACTTAGCAGAGTTAGCAGAGATTGTTCCAACTGCTGCTAACGTAGAGTATTATGCACGAATCATCGCTGAAAAGGCGCTTTTACGTCGTTTAATTCGAACGGCGACTCATATCGTGTCTGACGGATATGAGAGAGAAGATGATGTGGACGGCCTTTTAAATGAGGCTGAGAAAAAAATATTAGAAGTATCTCATCAAACGAACGCTAAAGCATTCCAGAATATTAAAGACGTTCTTGTGGATGCTTACGATAAAATCGAACTTTTGCATAATCAAAAAGGTGAAGTTACAGGAATACCAACTGGATTTACTGAATTAGATAAGATGACCGCAGGTTTCCAACGAAATGATTTAATCATAGTAGCGGCGCGTCCGTCAGTAGGGAAAACTGCATTTTCATTAAATATCGCACAAAACGTAGCGACGAAAACGGATGAAAATGTAGCGATCTTTAGTTTGGAGATGGGCTCTGATCAGCTTGTTATGCGTATGCTTTGTGCAGAAGGTAATATTGATGCGCAAAGACTTCGTACTGGGTCATTAACTTCTGATGATTGGGCGAAGTTAACAATGGCGATGGGAAGCCTTTCAAATGCCGGTATATATATTGATGATACACCAGGGATTAAGGTAAATGAGATTCGAGCAAAATGCCGTAGATTAAAGCAGGAACAAGGTCTTGGGATGGTTTTAATTGACTATTTACAGCTTATTCAGGGAAGTGGGAAGTCGGGCGAGAACCGTCAGCAGGAAGTATCTGAGATTTCGCGTACATTAAAAGGGATTGCGCGTGAATTACAAGTGCCTGTTATTGCCCTTTCACAGTTATCCCGTGGTGTTGAATCTCGTCAAGATAAACGCCCTATGATGTCTGATATTCGTGAATCGGGGAGTATTGAGCAGGATGCTGATATTGTAGCATTCTTGTATCGTGAAGATTACTATGACCGTGAAACGGAAAATAAAAATACGATTGAAATTATCATCGCAAAACAACGTAATGGTCCGGTAGGTTCAGTAGAGCTTGCGTTTGTTAAAGAATTTAATAAGTTCGTTAACTTAGAACGACGCTTTGAGGATGGGGCATAAAGGCAGTATAAAAAAGAAACACATTTCTTATAATAAGATGTGTTTCTTTTTTTATAGAGTAAAGATAAGGCTTTCATAAGGTGAAAATATAATTCTTACGAACGAAAATGATTTTTAATAAAAAAATGTTCGCTTTTTTGGTTGACTTCTTTTTCGGTTTTGGTACAATTATATTGTTTGAATAGATCGTTTGAAAATTGCGGAGGTGCTTTAATAATGTCTTCAGTAGTAGTTGTAGGAACACAATGGGGCGACGAAGGAAAAGGTAAAATCACTGATTTTCTTTCTGAGCATGCGGAAGTAGTTGCAAGATATCAAGGTGGAAATAACGCGGGACATACAATTGTTTTCGGCGGAGTTAAATATAAGTTACACTTAATTCCATCTGGTATTTTCTATAAAGAGAAAATTTGTGTAATCGGAAATGGCTTAGTAGTAGATCCAAAAGCATTACTTGAAGAGTTAAAATACTTACACGACCGTGGTGTAAGTACTGATAATTTACGTGTAAGTAACCGTGCACACGTTATTTTACCTTATCATTTAAAACAAGATGAGTTAGAAGAGGCTAGTAAAGGTGATAACAAAATCGGTACAACGAAAAAAGGTATCGGTCCTGCATATATGGATAAAGCTGCTCGTATTGGTATCCGTATGGCTGATCTTTTAGACCGTGAAGCATTTAAAGAGAAGCTTGAGCGCAATTTAGTAGAGAAAAATCGTTTATTTGAAAAAATGTACGATACAGAAGGTTTCAGCGTAGAAGAAATCTTTGAAGAGTACTTCGAATATGGACAACAAATCGCACAATATGTATGCGACACATCTGTTGTATTAAATGATGCACTAGATAACAATCACCGTGTATTATTTGAAGGTGCACAAG
>NZ_JAEHBO010000072.1:0-28942 GCF_016483575.1 Bacillus cereus group sp. N12 | reverse complement strand
CTTAGAAGCGATGAGCACAGGGCAAGTTCTAACCATCAGTACCTACAAGGAAGGTCAAAATTGTGTGGTGCTTGCAGTGCGTGATCAAGGAAAAGGTATCAGACCTGGAGTATTAGAGAAACTCGGTACTCCATTTTACACGACCAAAGATAATGGAACTGGATTGGGGCTAGGTATATGTTATGCCATTGCTGCCCGTCATAATGCAAAAATAGAAATTCAAACAGGATCGGAAGGCACTACCTTTTTTGTTAAATTTAATTATGATAATAATGAAAAATAGTCTTATTTAAGTAAAGACTAAGTAAACATAATCAATATATTTCACATGAGTTTTGTGTAGCATTCATGTTTGAGTTGCCTGCTAAATTAGAGTTGTAGAAAAAGAAATGGACTAACCGATATTAGGTTAGTCCATTTTCAAGTGTGTTAATTAATAGTGAATCTCCCTTCTGTACTTTTAGGAGCTTTTCGGTATTAGCTCCTGACTCTCCATATGTATATTCTGTTAGCATTGGGTCCTCATGTCCGAAATTTCGTTCAGCATTTTTATACCCAATTAAATAATTTAATTGGGTATAAATGGATAATACCAAGTGCCTAAACAACATATGTTGCTGTTTTAAAATCATCCCCAAAAGCATTAATCCACCCAAGACTACAAAACCTCCCCCTAAAATGTTAAAGTAGTAACTTAACGACATTAATTTACACATGCTAAAAGCATTACTATAATCAACATTTCAGGAGGAAACCCAATGGCAATGAGCAACAACGATATATTAAAAAGAGTACGATACGCTTTAGACATAAGAGATATAGATATGGTGGAAATCTTTAAACTTGGCGGGATGGAAGTAACGAAAGAAGACGTAGTTGATATGCTTACAAAAATAAAGAGAGCTCCTCAGCATGAAGCTGAAAATGATGAGGTAGCTGAAGATGAGTACGTAAAAACATGCGATATGATGATGTTAGAGGCATTTTTAAATGGATTTATTACTTTAAAAAGAGGAAAGCAAGATCCGAAACCAGGGCAGCCTGCACCTGTACAGAGCAAGGAGAGTGCCAATAACCTTCTTCTAAAGAAAATGAAAATCGCACTATCTTTAACGAGTGAGGATGTACTTGATATATTAGATAGCGTAGGCGTTACGGTAACAAAAGGAGAGTTAGGCGCTCTATTAAGAAAAAAAGGTCATAAAAATTACAAAGAGTGCGGCGATAGATACGCAAGGAATTTCATTAAGGGATTAGGTGTAAAGTATAGAGGATAATGAGTTCGTTAAAGCAGTAAATGATATAATAGGTAGAGTAGGACGTTCGTATCCTACTCTTTTTTATTTGTAAAAATACTATGCTAGGTGATGAAATGGTACATACATATTTAGGTGAGACAATTAATTTTCATATAACTTATAAGAAGAAAAAGTCCGTGCGTCTTTTTGTGGATTCGTACGGAAATGTGGAAGTGCAGGCTCCGAAAGGGACACCTGTTGAATACTTAGTCCAGTTGCTAGAGGAAAAGTGGAATTGGATTCAGACAACTCGTAAGGAAATGGCGGAGCGAGCGCGTGGACCACAGGAAAAGGATTACGATCAAGGAGAAGGCTTTTTGTATCTAGGGAATACGTATCCGATACAGATTTCCCAAGATGCAAGCATTGAGCAAGACAATGCGATTTTTGAAGGGGATAAGTTACATATTTATGTAAAAGAGCTAAAGGATGAGAAAATACAGCAAGCTTTAAAACGATTTTATTATAAGCAGTGTAAAACTTTAGTAGAGAAGAGCATTAAAGTGCATCAAAGTAACTTTAAGACAAAACCACGTTCTATTCGTATTACAGATAGTAGTCGTACTTGGGGTACTTGCGATTCGAATTTACAACTAACATTCAATTGGAAGCTAGCAATGGCACCACAGCGAGTAATTGACTATGTAGTCGTTCATGAAATGTGTCATATGGTTCATTTAAATCATGATCGCTCTTTTTGGCGTCTTGTCGGGAAGATAATGCCTGATTATAAAGAAATGGAGAATTGGTTAGCCTTATCTAGTTGGAAAATGACGGTCTAATGTTGCGCTTTGTATAGGTTGCAATTATTGTCAATCTTTGTCGGTAAGTCGATATATTTCGAAAATCGCTGATATATTTAGAGTTGCGCCGATATATTTTGAAAATCGCTGATATATTTGGAGTTGCAATCGATATGTTCAATGAAGAGAAAGTAAAAGGAGATGTCACAGCAGACATCTCCTCTTTTCGAGTATATAGATTAGCGTCCAAACATCACAACAAAATCCCCATCCATTTTCTCCATTTCATACCCACGATACCCCTCCGAAAGCAAAGCCTGCTGTCCATTAGCATCACTCATTAGAATACTTTGAACATCTGTCCAATCTCTTTCTTTATCTCCGCGCAATTTCTTCACAAAAACATACCGCAGACTACCACCATACTTCTCCTTCAGCGCAGCAATCTCCATCCCTTGCGCAAACTTATCCTTCAAGCTCGGAATGTTAAAAGGAGCAACAGTGCAGCATACATAATCATATTTGCTATCTTCTTTTTGTAATTCGTCCATGATGACGTTTGCTAATATTTTTTGCATCCCATTTCCTCGACAGTTCGGATGAACGTTTGAGATTTCTTGATAGATGACGCGGTGTAGTTCACTTTCTGGCAAACCAATATCAAGCCCTAAATGTTCATCGTCGATAGGAGGGACGAGTAGAGCGCGAAATGCGATGAGTTTGTTTTTAATAAAAGCACCGATCATCATGCCGTTTCCTTCTAGAATATATTGAAATTCTTCTTGTGAGAGTGGTTGTAAACGACTTTTATCTTCCAACGCTTCAACTATAATGTTTTGTAATGATAAAATTTGTTCGATGTGCTTTCTTGATAGTAGTGTAACGTGAAATGGTTGTTCGTTTTGTTTTAATGTTCCTTCATATAGAACAGTCATGCGTTAGTCCTCCTTTAGCGTACAACGTCTTGAAAGACGGTTAGTTCTTGTAATGTATCTTCGTTTATTTCAATGCCTAGTCCCGGCTTTTCTTTTAAGCGAATGAATGGTACGTCGTAATGTAGGTTTCCGATATCTTTCGTGAATTTTAACGGACCTGTAAGTTCAACACTTGTAATGATTTTTTTTGAGAAAGCGACGTGGAATCCTGCGGAAGAGGCAACGGATGATTCGACCATTGATCCCACTTGGCATTCAATGCCGGCCATTTCTGCTTGATGAGCGAGCTTTACTGCGGGATATATGCCGCCGCATTTCATTAGTTTTATATTTACTTTATCAGCTGCGTCTAATTTAATAATTTGGCGCATTTCACGAGAACTTTTTAATCCCTCATCAATCATAAGCGGAAGGTCTGTTTTCGAACGAATATGAGCCATTGCGTCAATATCATCCGCTACAACAGGTTGTTCAATCCAGTCGATATTTAAATGTCCTAATGAACGAAGTGCAGTTAATGTATTTGCGCTATTTTTCCAGCCTTGGTTCACATCAACACGAATGGCGATGTCATTTCCTACACGTTCACGCACAGCTTCAATTCTTTTTACATCTTCTTTTACATTCGTACCGACTTTCATTTTGAAAGATTGATAACCTTTCTGAATCATGGAAGCAGCTTCTTCCGCCATATCTTCTGGAGGAGCAATGCTTAAAACGTGAGTGATAGGAAATTCTTCATGGTAGCGCCCGCCAATTAATTGATATACAGGTTGTTTTAGTTTTGTGCCCATTATATCAAAGCAAGCAATATCAATCGCAGCTTTTGCTGTCGGCACACCGTAAATGGTATTGTCCATTATGTCGTGTATTCTTTCAATATTCATTGGATTTTTCCCGATTAGAACAGGAGCTAGCGTATGTTTTAAAGTATGGAAAGTACTTTCCCATGATTCACCTGTGACGTGATCATCAGCAACGCCTTCACCGTAACCGATAATGTCTTCGTCTGTTTCCATTTTGACGATAATAGAAGGCATATCAGAATAAGAACCATAACTAATAACAAACGGATTGCGAAGTGGTAAACGAATTGCGTAAAGGTGAATAGCTGTAATTTTCATTGAATAGAAACCCCTTCCTGTTTACAATAGTTTTATACATTTGATATAGTTGACGTTAAATAGTCGTTAATTAATAATAAGGAGTTAGAGAAAATGATAATAAAAATTGCAGTTGTCGGTTCAAAGGAGTTTATGGAGAATCTTTTCCCTATTGCTCATAAATTAGAAGAAATAGAAATTGATCCATATGTTTACCTTCACCCGGCAGAATCTTCTGAACTATTAAAGCGTTTAAAGCCTTGTGATGTTATCTTTTTCTCAGGTGCCTTACCTTATTATATGGCAAAAGAAATAAGAGAACAATTACGAATTCCAAGTACGTACTTACAGCAAGATGAGACAACGGTTGCATCTTCACTTCTTTCTGTCATGTATCATCAAGGTATTCAACCGCATAAAATTTCAATCGATTTAGTAGACCGTTCGTTTATTACAAATGTATGCCGCGATATCGGTATAAAAGAAAAGCCACAAGTGTTGGATTATGAAAATATGTTGTGGAGTAAAGAGGAAATAAATAGAGTCATTGATTTTCATGTAGCTAAATATCAATCTGGAGAGGCTCATTTAGCTTTAACTAGTATTCACGCTGTTTACGATGAGCTTCAAAAAATAGGTGTTCCTTCAGAGCGTATGATTGATCCAACACAGTCCATTATACATGGGCTAAAAGATGCAAAAATAAAAGCTGAGTTAGCAAAAAGCTATTCAGCTACTGTTGGTGCTTGTATTATTTCTTCCTTAGAATTACGAACGAGTTTGCTTGAAAAACTAGATGTCATTTCAAAAGAACTACGTGGTTCATTTAAACAAGTGGATGAAATGACATGCATTTTGTATACAACTCGTGGTGATATCGAATCGATTATTAAAACAAATGCGATACATAACTTGTTTGCGAGCGTAGAAGGAACGATAGCTATTGGATTTGGTTATGGAAAAACCGTGAAAGAGGCGGAGCAAAATGCAAAAATTGCTCAAAGTTTTGCAAAGAATAATCCAATAGATCGTTGTTTTTATATACTAACAAGTGATAAAGATTTATTTGGTCCGTTCTCGAAAGAACAGAGAGTACAAAGTTTGAAAAATGATAATCCGGAACTAATGAAAATAGCGAAGGAAACGAAGCTTAGTCCGGCTAACTTGTCAAAAATCATTCAATTTAGTCAATCGCATCCGTCATTGAAGTTTACAGCAGCTGACCTTTCTGAGTACTTACAAGTGACCCGGCGATCGACAGAAAGATTGTTAAAAAAATTAGTTGATTACGGGTATGCTCATATTTGCGGCGAGGAAATGCCCTATCAACAAGGGCGACCTCGCGCACTATATGAACTGAATTTACCGCTATTTTTAAGCTTCTAGTTGCGCTTTTTGTTTCTTTAGTAGTTCTGCTTTTTCAATGTCTGATAGTTTTACAATTGTGAAGCCTGTTATACCATAAATGATTGAGATAATAGGTACGATGAAATTCAAAATAGCATAAGGGGCATATTCAAATGCACCTACGCCAAGTGTAGCGAGAATAAATACACCGCACGTATTCCAAGGAACGAAGACAGAAGTTAATGTTCCGCCATCTTCTAATGCTCTGGATAAATTTTTTGAATGTAGTCCTTTTTCTGTGTATGCATTTGCGTACATTCTTGAAGGAACAACAATTGAAATATATTGTTCAGAGCAAGTAAGGTTTGTTGCAAAACAAGATGCGATAGTAGAAGCGATAAGCCCTTTTGCTGATTTTGCTAACTTTAAAATTTGATTTACAATTGAGCGAAGAATACCTGTATGTTCTAATACTCCTCCGAAAGTCATAGCGACAATTGTCATAGAGACTGTATTCATCATCGAATCTAAGCCACCGCGGTTAAATAGTTCGTCTACTAGCTTGTTTCCAGTGTCTATAGCAAATCCAGCTTGGAGTGCACCGACAGATGCTGAGACAGAACCACCTTGAATAAAGACTTGAGATAAGAATCCTAAAATAATACCGACGAGAATGGCTGGTATGGCAGGAACCTTTTTAGCGACCAATACCATAACGGCTACGGGTATGATTAATAGGAAAGGTGAAATAACAAAGTTTTGTTGTAAGACTTGTAATGTTTGATCGATGCTTTGCGCATCAATATTGTTATCACCGAAGCTTCTTCCTAAGAAAGCATAGACGATAAGAGTAATAATTAAACCTGGAATTGTAGTAAATAACATATGACGAATATGTGCGAATAAATCTGTATTTGTTAATCCTGCGGCTAAGTTTGTTGTGTCTGAAAGCGGTGACATTTTATCGCCAAAATAAGAGCCTGAAATAATGGCACCAGCAACCATTGGAGCTGGAATACCCATACTTAGACCAATGCCCATTCCGGCAACACCAATTGTTCCCATTGTAGACCAAGAGCTACCAATCGCTAATGCAACGATAGAACAGATAATGGTAATGGATACTAAAAATAGTGATGGAGTTAAAAGTTTTAAACCGTAATAAATCATTGTTGCGACGATTCCACCGCCAATCCAAGCACCGATTGTTAAGCCAACAAGAATAATAATGACGATAGCGGGTAATGCAAGACGAATCCCTTTATACATTGCTTCTTCAAGATCATTCCATTTGTAACCGTAACGCCAAGCGACGATAGAAGCAACGGTCGTACCGATAATAAGTGGAACGTGAGGGCTTTGTTTTAATACAACAATTGTAACCATCATAACTGCAACGGTAATGATAATAGGGATAATCGCTATTCCAAAAGGTATTTCTTTTTTCATAAATTTCCTCCTTGTTACGTATGTTTGTTTGTATTTTTTAGAATTGTCGTAAAATAGACGGTTATTAGGTTATGATAACTAAAAATATATGTAAGCGTCAACAAAAAAAACAGAAAATAAGGAATATTCTAGTTGTTTATTCAGTTTGTAATATAGATACAGAGTAAGCTTTTAAAAAGTTTAAAAATAAACAATTGACTTTTTTCTTAAAATTCAATATGTTCATAAAAACATCTGTTTTTCATAAGTATAATTAACCTGAATGGTTTGTAATTTGGGAAGGAGAATGGAGCTTTGAAAACATTAGAACTACAAGAGCGTTTAACGGAAATTTTTCAGCATTTACATGAAAACCCTGAAGTAAGTTGGAAAGAGTATGAAACGACAGCTTATATTACTAACTTTTTAAAAGAAGAAGGAATTTCATATAAAACATTTGATGATTGCCCAGGCGTAATCGCTGAGATTGGGAATGGGAACCCGGTTATTGCGATTCGTGCTGATATGGATGCACTTTGGCAAGAAGTAGATGGAGAATTTAAAGCGAATCATTCGTGTGGTCATGATGCTCATATGACGATTGTAATGGGGCTTATTTTACAATTGAAAAATATGAGATGGGATAGTGGAACGGTTAGATTTATTTTTCAACCGGCAGAAGAGAAGGGAAATGGTGCTTTAAAGATGGTAGAGAAAGGTGCTGTAGATGATGCTGATTTCTTATTCGGTGTCCATTTACGACCAATCGAAGAATTATCTTTGAAACAAGCAGCCCCATCTATTCGTCACGGAGCAGCAAGATTTCTAGAGGGTATGATTCATGGGGAGGATGCACATGGGGCAAGACCACACCAAGGTGTGAATGCAATTGATGTCATTTCCATGATTAATATCGGTTTGAAAAATATATGGTTGCCGCCACAAAGTTCATATTCAGTGAAGATGACGCGGTGCCAAGCTGGTGGAGATAATCTAAATATCATTCCAGGTAACGGTCATTTTAGCTTAGATGTAAGAGCGGAGAATAATACATTATTAGAAGAATTAAAGAAAAAGATAGAGCATGTAATAGAATCAGCCGCATCAATGGGATCGAAAACTTCATACGAATGGATTGATCTTGCTCCAGGAGCAGAGGTGTCAGAAGAAGCGGAGCGTTACATGCGTAAAGGCATTCTCGAAGTGTATGGAGAAGAGCAATGCACAGGGCCGCTTTATACGACAGGAAGCGATGACTTCCATTACTACACAGTGAAGAGACCACATTTAAAAGCTGTCATGCTTGGACTAGGAGCAGATCTACAACCTGGATTACACCATCCGTATATGAGGTTTGATCATAGTTGTATTATGGATGGGGTAGAAATATTGAAGCAAACTGTATTGAAAGTGTTAGAAGACAGGGGCTAGAGAGCTCCTGTTTTTTTATCGTGAATTGTCTGTAAATCGATATATTTGAAAAACCGTTGATATATTTTGAGTTATGATAGATATATTAAGAAAATCGTTGGTATAATTTCACGGACCTATTAATTTGATGAAAAATGAGCCTCCAGTACATGGTGTATAATAATAAGTACCATTTTTTAATAGGAGAAAACGAATGAACGAACAATATTACGATGCAGTTTTACATATAAAAACAGTCGGTGAGCAAAAAGGGTTTAACAAGTCTATGCATTATCACCGCTATGAACCGACGCCGTATAGCGGGTTAGATGAGTTATTGAATCAATATGAAATACGAAGTAGCGACCGAATTGTAGACTTTGGGTGCGGAAAAGGGCGATTAAACTTTTATATGCATCATAAATGTGGTGCTTCAGCAGTTGGAATTGAAATGAATGAAGAGTTTTATAAAGAAGCGATGGATAATAGAGATCGTTATGCACGAAAGGCACGAAACAGTAAGGGGAAAATTCAATTCCAATGTTGTTTAGCGCAGGAATATGAGATTGATCCACATGATAATAGGTTTTATTTCTTTAATCCGTTTTCTGTGCAAGTGTTTATGAATGTAGTCAATAACATTTTGCTTTCAGTAGAAGAAACGGGGAGAGAAGTGGATATTATTTTATATTATCCTTCTGAGGACTATATTTTCTTCTTAGAAAATCAGACTGCGTTTGAGCTGAAGAAAGAAGTTAGATTGCCAGGTGCTTATGAGAAGAATGGGAATGAGAGGTTTTTAGTGTATACGTTAGGATAATAAAAAAGCAGATGCTAAGGCACCTGCTTTTTTTATTAGTTACGGATTAAGTAATCAAATGCGCCTAAAGCAGCGTTTGCACCTGAACCCATAGAGATGATGATTTGTTTGTACGGATTATTTGTACAGTCACCTGCAGCAAACACTCCTGGTACGTTTGTAGCGCCGTGCTTGTCTGTTACGATTTCACCGCGAGCGCGTTCAACTGTTTCGCCTAACCAGTCTGTGTTTGGCACAAGACCGATTTGAACGAATACACCTTGTAATTCAACGTGATGAACTTCTTCAGTTTCACGATCGATGTAAGAAATACCGTTTACTTTGTCAGTACCAGTGATTTCTTTCGTTTGAACGTTTTTCAGAACAGTTACGTTTGGTAAGCTGTTAAGACGCTCTTGTAATACAGCATCAGCTTTTAATTCTGGCATGAATTCAAGAACAGTTACGTGCTTAACAATACCTGCTAAGTCGATAGCTGCTTCAATACCAGAGTTACCTCCGCCAATAACTGCTACATCTTTTCCGATGAATAATGGACCGTCACAGTGTGGGCAGTATGCTACACCTTTATTTTTGAACTCAGCTTCACCTGGTACGCCAACATTACGCCAGCGAGCACCTGTAGAAACGATTACGCTCTTACTTTTCAGAATAGCGCCGTTTTCAAGTTCCACTTCAATAAGTTCTTTTTTCTCTAAACGTTTCGCACGTTGTAGATTCATTACATCGATGTCGTATTCTTTTACGTGCTCTTCAAGGCTTGCTACTAGCTTAGGACCTTCAGTGCGTTTTACGCTGATGAAGTTCTCAATACCCATAGTATCCATTACTTGACCACCGAAGCGCTCAGCAACGATACCAGTGCGGATGCCTTTACGTGCTGCATAAATTGCTGCACTTGCACCAGCTGGGCCGCCACCAACAACAAGAACATCGTATGGATCTTTATCAGAAAGCTCTGATGCATCTGGACCGTTACCCATTTTAGCTAAAATTTCTTCAAGTGTCATACGACCGCTTCCGAAAGATTCGCCATTTAGGAAAACTGTTGGTACTGCCATGATGTCTTTGCTTTCTACTTCCTCTTTGAATGCAGCGCCATCAATCATAGTATGTGTAATACCAGAGTTAAGAACGCTCATTACGTTAAGAGCTTGTACAACATCAGGACAGTTATGACAACTTAGGCTGATATAAGATTCAAAATGATATTCGCCTTGAATGTTTTTAATTTGATCGATTAATTTTTGTTCAACTTTTGGAGCACGTCCACTAACTTGTAGTAAAGCTAACACTAATGAAGTAAATTCGTGTCCTAATGGAATACCAGCGAATACTACACCAGTGTCTTCATCAGGGCGATTTACACTAAAGCTTGGTGTTCTCTCTAGTTCAACTTTTTCTACTGTAATCTTTGATGACATAGTAGCTAATTCATCTACTAGAGATAACATATCTTTAGATACATTATCGTCTCCTGAGCTAACTTTAAGTAAAATATCGTTCTCCATTAACTGAAGGTATTGGGATAGTTGTGTTTTTATATCTGCATCTAGTATCATTTTGATCGAACTCCTTAGATTTTGCCTACAAGGTCAAGGCTTGGTTTAAGTGTTGCAGAACCCTCTTGCCATTTAGCTGGGCAAACTTCACCTGGGTTGTTACGTACGTATTGAGCTGCTTTAATTTTGTTAACAAGAATGCTTGCATCACGGCCGATACCGTCAGCGTTGATTTCCATAGATTGGATAACGCCGTCTGGATCGATGATGAATGTACCACGAGCAGCAAGACCTTCTTCTTCCATTAAAACGTTGAAGTTTGTAGTGATTGTGCGAGTTGGGTCACCAATCATAATGTATTCGATTTTACCGATAGTTTCTGAGCTATCATGCCATGCTTTGTGAGTGAAGTGAGTGTCTGTAGATACAGAGTATACTTCAACGCCTAAGTCTTTTAGAGTTGCATATTGGTTTTGTAAGTCTTCAAGTTCAGTTGGGCAAACGAATGTGAAGTCAGCTGGGTAGAAACAAACTACACTCCATTTTCCTTTTAAACTTTCGTCAGTAACTTGGATAAATTCTCCATTATGGTAAGCATTAGCTTTAAACGGTTTTACTTCTGTGCCGATTAATAACATATTAAATTTCCTCCTAAATGTTGGTTTTGAGCATCAAAAAATAGTTTGCTCATAAAATATATTTTTTAATTAACTATAATAATTCTAATTCGATATTAATTATCATATAGAAGTGGTTATTTTGTCAAGAGAATAAACCAACTTTATACCAATTTAATTAATATTTATTCTCAATTAAGGTTGTTAGGGAATGAAAAGGTAACTTTCATGTCATAAATTTTCAATGAGTGTTTGAAAGAGTAGTGTGTATGTTAGAGATATGGTGTAAGTATAAATTCTTAGGAAGGAGATATTTCTTGGAAGTTGTAGATTTGAAAAGGAACTGCTTATTTCTATTTTACAAAGAATTGTGCGATAAATAAAATAAAATGAATCGGAATCTTTTTGAACAATTTTTGTCCGCTCAAATATATAATTAGGAAGTATATTGCAATGATAATTAGAAACATTGACTCAAAGGGCTAACAAGATATAATAAAATCTAGATATATCTTTCAAAAAGAAGAATATATAATATAGGATGAAAAACATTCAACCTATTATTTTTTTATAGCCTTTAGAAAACGCTTACAATTAGTGTGGGAGGAGAAACCATGTCTAAGTTCACAAAGTATTTTTTAATGGAAGATAAAGATGTAATTGCATATGTGAAAGAGAAAATATCTAAGTTTGAACATGCAAAGGGGTTACAGTGTAAAGAAATAGGTGATGGTAATTTAAATTATGTGTTCCGCGTTTGGGATGAAAAAGAGACCATGTCTGTCATCGTAAAGCAGGCCGGGAATACAGCACGTATTTCAGATGAGTTTAAGTTGTCGACGAATCGTATTCGTATAGAATCAGATGTTTTGCAGTTAGAGGAGGAGTTAGCACCTGGGCTTGTTCCAAAAGTATATTTGTTTGATAGTGTGATGAATTGTTGCGTGATGGAGGACTTATCAGATCACACAATATTACGTACAGCACTTATAAATCATCAAATATTTCCGAGGCTTGCTGAAGATTTAACTACTTTTATGGTAAATACTCTTCTATTAACATCAGATGTTGTAATGAATCATAAAGAGAAGAAGGAACTTATGAAGAATTATATAAATCCAGAGTTATGTGAGATTACAGAGGACCTCGTATACTCTGAACCATTTACAAATCATAATAAACGTAATGAGTTATTTCAGTTAAATGAAGGATGGATTAGAGAGCATATTTATAGTGATAAAGAGCTTCGTATGGAAGTAGCGAAACTTAAGTTTTCTTTTATGACGAATGCGCAGGCGTTGCTTCACGGTGATTTACATACTGGTTCTGTTTTCGTAAAAATTGATTCTACAAAAGTTATTGATCCTGAGTTTGCTTTTTATGGACCTATGGGATATGACATTGGGAATGTAATGGCGAATTTAATATTTGCTTGGGTGAATGCAGATGCAACGATGTTACCTGGAGCTGAAAAAGATACGTATATGGATTGGCTAAAAACGACGATGGTAGAGGTAATTGATTTATTTAAGAAGAAGTTTTTAGTTGCTTGGGATATTCATGTGACAGAAATTATGGCGAAGGAAGAAGGCTTTAATGGCGTATATTTACAATTTGTGTTAGAGGATACAGCTGCAGTGACGGGTCTTGAGTTAATTCGTCGTATTGTTGGATTAGCGAAAGTAAAGGATATTACTTGTATTGAGAATGATGAAGCACGTGCTAGAGCGGAGCGAATTTGTCTTCAAGTAGCGAAGAAGTTTATTTTACGAGCGAATCAATATAAAACAGGTACGAGTTTTGTAGAAACGTTAAAAAAACAGTCCATTCATAGCGCGAAGTAAGGAGAGAAAATGATGAAAGAGCAATTAATACCAATTCAATGGAAAGATGATGCTTTAGTTTTATTAGATCAAACGTTATTACCGAACGAAGTTGTCTATGAATCTTTCAAAACAGCTGAAAGTGTGTGGGATGCAATTCAAGTCATGAAAGTGCGAGGTGCACCAGCAATTGGGGTTTCAGCAGCGTATGGTGTGTATTTAGGGGTAAAGGAATTTGCTGAAAGTACGGTAGAAGGATGTATTGAAGAAGTAAAAAAGGTATGTGCATATTTAGCAACATCAAGACCGACGGCAGTAAATTTATTTTGGGCGCTGGAAAGAATGGAAAGTGTAGCGATAGATAATGTTCACTTATCGATTGCACGGTTGAAAGATAGATTGTTAGAAGAGGCAAAAGAGATTCATAGAGAAGATGAAGAAATTAACCGTCAAATTGGAGAACATGCATTAACATTATTCCATGATGGCATGGGATTATTAACTCATTGTAATGCAGGTGCGTTAGCAACGACTAAGTATGGTACTGCGACAGCTCCAATGTATTTAGCGAAAGAAAAAGGATGGGACCTTAAAATCTACTCTGATGAAACACGACCTAGATTACAAGGTTCAACGTTAACAGCATTAGAACTACAGCGAGCGGGAATTGATGTAACAGTCATTACCGATAATATGGCAGCTATGGTCATGTCACAAGGGAAGATTGATGCAGTAATCGTTGGATGTGACCGTGTGGCAGCAAATGGTGATGTAGCAAATAAAATTGGCACATTAGGCGTATCTATTTTAGCTAAGTACTACAACATTCCGTTTTATGTAGCAGCACCAACACCGACAATCGACTTAAAAACACCGACAGGAAAAGAAATTCCGATCGAGGAAAGAGATGCCTTTGAAGTGATTAATCGCTTCGGACAATATTCTGCTCCGAAAGAAAGTAAAGTATATAATCCAGCGTTTGATGTTACTCCATATGAAAATGTAACAGCGATTATTACAGAAAAAGGGATTGTAAAGGCACCGTTTACGGAGAATTTAAAAAAGCTATTTCAATAAATAGATAAATATAAAAGTCAGTCATCATAAGCTTCATACTTAGGGGGATGTATATGTTATTACAAAAAGAAAGAGAAGAAATTGTAGCGTACGGAAGGAAAATGATTTCTAGCGGTTTAACAAAGGGGACCGGCGGAAATATTAGTATTTTCAATCGTGAACAAGGCCTAGTTGCAATTAGCCCAAGTGGTTTAGATTATTATGAAACAACGCCCGTGGATGTAGTTATATTAAACTTAGATGGTGAAGTAGTAGAAGGTGAGAGAAAACCGTCAAGTGAACTAGATATGCATCTTATTTATTATAGGAATCGTGAAGATATAAATGCGCTCGTGCATACACATTCACCTTATGCGAAGACGATTGCATCATTAGGGTGGGAGCTTCCTGCTGTTTCATATTTAATTGCTTTCGCAGGCCCGAATGTACGCTGTGCACCGTATGAAACATTTGGTACGAAGCAATTAGCAGAGGCTGCTTTTGAAGGCATGATTAATCGCCGTGCAGTATTACTTGCGAACCACGGTTTAATTGCAGGTGCAAATAATATAAAAATGGCATTTACTGTTGCGGAAGAAATTGAGTTTTGTGCGCAAATTTATTATCAAACGAAAAGCGTCGGAGAACCGAAGTTATTGCCAGAAGATGAGATGGAGAATTTAGCGAAGAAGTTTGAAGGATATGGGCAGCAGTAGAATGAAACGAAAACACCCTCAAGATTGCACTCTTGAGGGTGTTTTTTATGCTTTCTTAAGCAATAAATACATAAAGTAAGGAGCACCAATTAAAGCAACGACAATACCTGCTGGAATACCGTTAGGTTCAACGATGTTTCGTCCGATTGTGTCTGCTAATAGTAATAGCCATCCGCCGATTAAAAGGGCGATAGGCATGAAGATTTGATGTCTTGGGCCTACTAAAGATTTTGCGATATGAGGAGCCATCAGCCCGATAAAGCTAATTCCTCCTGTTACGGAAACTGCTGCAGCTGCAAGTGCAACGGCTGCAATTAATAAGTATCTGCGTTCTTTTTCAATTTCAATTCCAACGCCGATTGCGACTGGTTCGTTTAATGCTAAAATGTTTAATCGATTTGCTTTATAGAAAACAAATGGAATTAATACGATTAACCATGGGAGCATTGCGAAAATGAAGATCCAATCATCTCCCCAAATGTTTCCGGCAATCCATTTGGCGATAAAGTCGACTTTCATACGATCAGCAGATGAAATAAGGACAATCATTGCTCCAGATAGTGCAAATGAAAAACCGATACCGGTTAATGTTAATCGTATTGGCTGAAGCCCTGTTGATTGACTATATGAAAATACGTAAATTAAAACAGCTGTAAGAAAAGCCCCGATAAATCCAACGACTGGTAGTAAATAAAGAAATGAACCTACATCTATTGGAAAGTATAAAAAGAAAATAGAAACAGCAACACCAGCACCAGAGTTAATCCCGAGAATACCAGGTTCAGCTAAATCGTTACGTGTAATGCCTTGAAGGATAGCACCTGATAAAGCGAGTGCCATACCAGCTAATACTGTAATGATAATTCTAGGTAGTCTTAAAGAATATAAAACGAATTCTTCTTTAAATGAACCTTGTCCCATTAGCGTTGGGAGTAGTCGATCATAAGATAAAGATGCTGAACCGAGTCCCATTCCAATTACAATGGTTGTAATAGTTAGTATAAGTAATGCGAGTATAATAAGACGTTGTTTTCTTAAAATAGATGGCATCATGAGAATGTTTTTCCTCCTTTACGAACAATAAATAGGAAGAATGGTAATCCTACAATTGCGACGATAGCAGCAACGGGTGTTTCATACGGAGCATTAATTGTACGTCCGATTGTGTCTGCAAGTAACATAAAGGAAGCACCAGCAATTGCTGACATCGGAATAATAAATCGGTAATCTGGACCAACAATAGGACGCACCATATGAGGTATCATTAAACCGATAAATGCCATATTTCCGACAAGCGCCACAGAAGCACCAGCAAGTAAGATAATAATGATAAACAAAATTGTTTTAATAACAATGATTTTTTGACCGAGTCCAACAGCAACTTCTTCACTGAAACTAAGGACTGTCAATTTTCTTGCAAATAAGATAGCGATAAAGATACTTATTGAAATGACTGGAATAATAATTTTCAATTGACTCCAAGTAGTTCCAATCACCCCTCCAGCAGTCCAAAGTGATACATCTTGTGAAATTTTGAAGTAAATGCCGACTCCTTCTGAAATTGCGAGTAGAAATGCTGAAACTGCAGCACCTGCTAATACAATTCGAAGAGGAGAAAGTCCGCCTTTTTTCACCATACCAATTCCAAATACCATAATTGCCCCTACCGCAGCCCCGATAAAGCAAGCTAATGTTAAGTACAGATAGCTTATGGAAGGGTTGAAAGCAAGTGTTAGTGCAAGTGCAGCATTTGCGCCACCCGTTAGCCCAAGTAAGCCAGGGTCTGCAAGGGGGTTTCGTGTTAAACCTTGCATAATTGCCCCAGAAACGGCTAGTCCAGCCCCTACAAAAATAGCAGCAACTTCACGTGGTAAACGTATTTCACGAATAATAGATATTTTGTCTCCTTGAGCCGAGGAAGTGAGTGCTAACCATACGTCTTTTATAGAAGTATCTGCAGCCCCTAATACCATTGCAACCATAAAAATTAGAAAGAATGCAATTATGCTCAAAATTAGTTTGTATGTAAAAGCTATAGAACGTGGATTGTCATGATCTTTTGTCATTCGTTTCACATCTTTTCTGTTCATAGAATAAAGGAAGAGGAATTCTTAAATTAAGAATTCCTCATGTTTGTATTATTTACCAAGAAAGCTTTTCTTGAAGAAGTCTAGTTGGAAATCTAATGTAAGTGGATCATTGAAATAGAATTCCATCATGTTTGCTTCGTATACGCGATTATTTTTTACTGCTGGAATGTTTTTGTATGATTCTGTCTCTTGGAAGGAGTTATCAGTATCTTTGTTTTTACTTACGATTAAGTAATCACCAGCAAACTCAGGTAATACCTCAGTAGATAATGCGTAGTAACCTTCTTTTAAAGCTTTTTCTTTTACTTTTTCAGGCATTTTTAATTTCATTTCTTGGTACAGAATTTCTGTTCCGCGGCCCCAGTTCTCGCCGTATACATAAAGCTGTTTATTGAAGTTTTCAACAACAGATACTGTTGCATCTTCACCAATTTTTGCTTTAATTTCTTTACCAGCTTCTTGTGCACGTTTCTTGAAATCATCAATCCAAGTTTTTGCTTCTTTTTCTTTGTTTAATAACTTACCGATTTCTAAATGTTGTGTTAAGTAATCAACTTTTCCGTACGTGTATGTTACAGTAGGAGCAATTTTCTTTAACTTATCGACATTTTTAATATTTGATAAACCAATGATTAAATCAGGGTTTAGTTCAGCGATTTTTTCAACATTTTCATCTGATACTTCAGCAGCATCTTTAAGTTTACTATCAAAACGTGGGTTTTGTTTAGACCATGAATCTACCCCAACAACATTTACTCCTAATGACATTACGTTACCAGCGAATGCTGATAAAACAACAACGCGTTTTGGATTTGCAGGAACTTCTACTTTACCATTTTCAGATTGGTATGTAATTGTTTCTGATTTACTACCTTTTGCATCGTTCTTTTTGTCTGTAGAGCCGTTGCTACAAGCACTCATAACAAGAACGAAAAGAACTGTTAGTGAAATAAATAACTTTTTCATCGTCTTTCTCCTTTAACGTAGATGTATGTGTATACAATAATTTGTTTAACTGCAATCTTTTTGAAAGAGTAGTGGTAATGCAAAATAATTTATTAAAAATCTTGAATGTGAGATTTTATAATATAGTATTAACCATATTAATGAAAGAAGATGTAATCTCAATTTGCTAATTATTAACAAAATGATAATGATTATCACTATTGATTCTTTAAATAATATAATTTTATATAGGTGTATTGTCAATAGTAATTTTGTTTGTAAATTTTGCGGAAACAGGTTATATTTTATTGAGAATGATAATCAATGATTGATAGCTGAGGAGTGAGCACGAATGAATCGAGAAGAATTGTTTGATGTAACTGTAATAGGCGGAGGACCTGCAGGGCTTTATTCAGCTTTTTATAGTGGACTTAGAGAGATGAAAACGAAAATAATAGAATTTCAACCACAGTTAGGTGGAAAAATACATGTTTATCCGGAGAAGATGATTTGGGATGTAGGAGGGCTATTGCCAGTTACAGGTGATAAATTAATTGAACAACTTGTACAGCAAGGGCTAACATTTAAACCGGAAGTTGTATTAAATACAAAAGTAGAATCAATTATTCGTAATGAAGATGGAACTTTTACGTTAAAAACAAGTACTGGCGAAGAACATTTTTCAAAAACAATTATCGTCGCAACTGGAAGCGGTATATTGAAACCGCAAAAGTTATCGATTGAAGGTGCGGAGCGATTTGAAGTATCGAATTTAAATTATACAGTTAAATCTTTAATGCGTTTCAAAGATAAAACGATCATTATTTCTGGTGGAGGAAATTCTGCCGTTGATTGGGCGAACGAATTAGAACCAATCGCGAAAAAAGTGTATGTAACATATAGAAAAGAAGAATTATCTGGTCATGAAGCACAAGTAAAACAACTAATGAA
Organism: Bacillus cereus group sp. N12; assembly: GCF_016483575.1. NCBI lineage: Bacteria > Bacillati > Bacillota > Bacilli > Caryophanales > Bacillaceae > Bacillus > Bacillus cereus group sp. N12. The sequence continues at coordinate 10,158 of NZ_JAEHBO010000072.1, read as the reverse complement.
CAGCTCAGCGAAGTGTTTTCTGAATACATCGATTACAAAATTAATTGCTGGTGATAATCATGAAGCGATTGAATATGTAGAATTAACGAATCATGAGACAGGTGAAGTTTCTCATTTACCTATTGATGAAGTTATTATTAATCATGGATATGAACGTGACATTACATTATTAGAAAATAGTGAGTTGGACGTTGCGATTATAGATAATTTTTATATTGCAGGTAATGCAAATAGTGAGTCTTCTGTAGATGGATTATATGCTGCGGGAGATATTTTGAAACATGATGGGAAATTGCATTTAATTGCGGGAGCATTCCAAGATGCTGGAAATGCTGTGAATAAAGCGAAACAATTTATTCAGCCAGATGCAAGTGAGTACGGAATGGTTTCTTCGCATAATGAAGTATTTAAAAAACGAAATCGAAAATTGATAAAGCAAATGATGAAATAATAAAGTGAAACTTTAATCAGTGGGGGCTATCCTGCACTGATTATTAACCTTCACCAATCGGGCTTTTACTACCCAAAAATAGCCGGATAAAGGTACAAGTATACCCCCATTTACTTCTCTATTCAAATAGACGAGAGATGTAAATGGGGGTTTTCCTGTTTACTATATTTTCAATCATTATTATGACACCGGTTTCATCAGTTCATATGACATGAACATTTTATTTGTAAATCAGTCTAGAAAACAATGAATCTATGTTTTGTTTACGCTGTTCCTTTTGCTCGTTCATTAGGAAATGGCATATTTAGTATAGAAGCAATGTATTGTTTTCCATGTTTTCGAGCCAATGATTCTAATATTTGACGAACGCGTTTTGTAAGATGCCCTTGTTTTTTTATCGCTTCACAATATGCGTCGTAGAAAGCATATTTAGCCCATAGAAAATCATCTTGTTGGAATAAGAAATGATTTTTGTACCATTCACCAATTGTATGATAACAATTGTTTTCGTGTATTGCTACGCCTTGAGAAAGAATACGATCAGATAAAGATGTAGTTAAATGAGAAGTTGTATTTTCTGTTTCAACTTGTAATGTTTTTTCTAACATTGTAATGATGTGACGAGTAGCCATATGTTAACTCTCCTTTGTGTAAATGGGTGATACCATTCTATATTTAAAAAAATACTTACTATATTATTATACAATATATGGAATGGTTCTACCTGCTTTTTAAACTGCATTTACAAAATCTTTTTTATTTGTTTACAAAAATAAAGTAAGATACAGTATATATGAAAAAACAATAAAGGAATGAACGCATTGTATATAACAATAGAAGAAGCTGCGGAGTATTTGAATTTACCAAAATCGTATATTGAAGAGCTAATTCAGCAAAAGAAAGTTCGTGCGCTATTCGATGGAGAGCAATATTTATTAAATAAAGAACAATTCAACACGCATTTAGAACAAATGGAGAAATATAAACAATTAGTGGAAGAAATATTAAACGAACCAATTCCAGAAGATATGGACGTTAAAGACGAAGACTAAACTTTAGGAAATCCCGTATGAAGATATGCAGAAATGTATCTTCATACGGGATTTTTTTATCTAAAGACATCAAAATCCTAAGGAGCCCTCAGGATTTCTTAGAATTTTGATAGGTAGTAGTCTACCATGTTAAAAGCATATTTTTTTCGAGCTAGGACAAACATAGAGAACGTAACCTGTACAGATACATATACTATCAGTGCAAAAGCTTATAAATTAATGGAAGGGGTTTTCTCGTGAGTTTATTTCATTGGGATTTTTTGAAAGACTTAATTGGATCTTATGTAAGAGTGAACAGAGGTGGACCAGAATCTCAAAAAGGAACAATAGTATCATTAGGTGCGGACTACTTCGGATTAGAGAATGAAAAAGGAGAGAGCCATTACTACCAGCTTCGCCATCTGAAAAGCATTACCCAAAATACGAAAGATGGTGGAGTAGGTGATTTAGAATGGGTGGAAGAAGACATTGCAGAAGACTTTGAAACGCTACTTCAAAGCTTCAAATACCGCTGGGTGAAAATTAACCGTGGTGGACCAGAGAAAATTGAAGGTATTTTACAAGATGTTTCTGGCGGTTATGTAACATTGATTATTAAAGAAGAAGTTGTATTAATTGCACTATCTCATATTAAGAGTGTTAATTATAATGCACCAGTAAGTGGAGAGAGTAGTGATGAGAGTAGCGATGAGAAAAGTAATGAAAACAGCAATAATTCAGGTCGCGCTCGTGCACAAAGACAATCAAGTAGAGGAAGATAATAAGAAAGGAGGGTACAAAATTGGAGAGTGTATTATGCTGTGATCAAATCAAAGGTTTAGTTGGTGAGAATGTAAAAGTAAATCTTCGTGGACCGGAAAGTCGAGTAGGTGTACTGTCATTGTTAGGAAAAGATTACCTTACACTACAATTACCTCATGGAGAATTAGTGTATTATCAACTGAAACATGTGAAGAGTCTAGTCAGAAAAGTGAAAGAGGCACAAGGAGAATATGGTTCATGTTTTTATGCGGAAGAAGATACTTTTTTAGATGCATTAAATGACTTGAAGTATAAATGGATAAAGATTAATCGTGGTGGACCAGAGTGTGTGGAAGGTTTATTAAGTGATATACATGATGGAAATATTACACTAGTTAATGGTGATGAGGTCATTTATGTGATTAATTCCCATATTAAGAGTGTGAGTCAAATAGTTAAAAACAAAAAGAATGAAGAAGAATAATGTTTAATAAATAAAAGGGGCATTATGATTGAAAATGAAGAATGATTTCATATTTCTCTGTAATTATTTTTGGATATATGAAAAAGGGTTTCTTACTATTAAAAAACAGAACATTGCCCCTGATTATTTTTAGAATAAAAGAAAGGGAAATTGTAATTTCATAGGAAGGAGGATATAGATGAATGAGTTACACAAAAGTATTGGAGAAAATATATATGTTAAATTAATTGGTGAAAAGAGATTTAAAGGCGTATTAATCGATGTAGGAAATGATATTGTTGTTCTTTACAATGGACAAGACTACGTATATATATCTTTATATCATATCCAATATTATAAGTTTTTAAGACCATATGATGAAGAAATATTAAAACCTGATGTAGATTCTGTAATTAAAAGGGAATCTCCTTCAATTTCTTTGAGGAAAGTACTAAGCACATCTAAAGGGATTTTCACAGAAATTTATGTAGCAGGTAATGCTCCAATACATGGATATGTTACAAGTGTAATGAACGATTATATTGTTTTTTATAGTCCAGTCTATAAAACTGTATATATATCTTTAAAGCACTTAAAATGGTTAATTCCGTATAAAGAAAACCAAGTGCCTTATTCCCTCAATAAAAATGAACTCCCCGTAAATCCATTAAATATTACGTTAGCCCGAACGTTTGAGGAGCAACTTATTAAAATGTATGGAAAGATTATGGTGTTCGATTTAGGTGAGGAATCCAATAAAATTGGAAAAATGGCGAAGATCGATGAAGGACATATTGAAATATTAAAAGCGCGTGATGCAAAAATGTATGTGAATATTCAACATGTAAAATCTGTCCATTGTCCGTAGGCTAGTTGAAAGGGCTGGCTTTTTCTTTTATATGCAGAAGGAAAGGTCGGGCCTGTTTGTTTAGTTCGATTTGGATATGAGGGGAAAAATGAATTGAATATAAATTATGTTAGTATGATTTTTGAAGAGGCAATCTTGTGCTAAATTATAAAAAATATGTACGAGCCACCTTTTGATGTATTCAATTTATTTTTTGAGGAAGAACTGCTCAACTAATTTACTAAAGGGGTTTTATTTGTGGAGCCGTTTCCAAATTCGTTATCGATTACATTACTTGGTAGTGCTGGTGGAGCAGCGAAGGCAGTTTTAGCAATTTTAAATCAAGCGATAGCAAATGAAAAAGATCCAATTTATGAAGTGATAAAGAATGTTACATTTCATTTGGTTGATATAAAACAAAAAGATAGGGCTTATTATGATGAGTTGTTTCCAAATTTGAAAGGTCATTTGTCATTATATGAAATAGACCTTCAAGATGTAGTGAAATTTAAACAGCATTTAACAGAAAAAAGTACGAGTGTTGTTATTGATGTTTCGGGTGCAGATACGATCAGGGTACTGAGCTGTTGTAATGAACTTGGAATCTTTTATATTAATTCAGCTTTGGAAAATGAGGCAGTAGATCAGGACGATAGTTTACTTGGATTTCAGCTTACGGAACGATATACGAGGTTTGAGAAGGAGAAAGAAAAATTTACAAATACAAAAGCGATTATAGGTTCAGGTATGAATCCAGGTGTTGTTCAATGGATGGTTGTTGAACTTATGAAAGAACGGCCGAATGAACAGCCACAAGCATGCTATATTGTAGAACATGATACGTCGTTTTTGAATGATACGGCACTTATAAAGCCGTATACACTTTATACGTCATGGGCAGTAGAGCGATTTCTAGACGAAGCGATATGGAGTTATCCGATGTATATGAGTCATCATCGTCCTCTTTATTTTTATGAGGATGTATATGCTTCAGAGTATAAAGTGAAGTTAGGAGAAAGAGAGTTTTATGGTTGCTTAATGCCACATGAGGAAGTTTTAATTTTAGGGAAAAATTTCAACATGGAAGTTGGTTTTCTTTACCGCATTAATGAGTATACAACAAATGTAATTAGACAGAACTTAGATAAGGTAGAAGATTTATGGAACTGGAATCGTAAAGTATTCAATCCAGCGGAAGAAGAGGTTGCAGGAGAGGATCTAGTAGGTGTATTACTCGTTTATGAAAATGGCGAGACGTATATGTATAACGTAATGAATAGTAGCCAAGTTTTTCATAAATATAAAACGAATGCAACTTACTTCCAAGTAGGGTGCGGAATTTATGCAGGTTTGTGTAGTTTACTTTTAGATCACTTTGGACAAGGTGCTTATTATGTCGAGGAATTATTATTAAATACAGAAAGTAAGTACGGTGAATATTTAAATTTATATATGAAGGATTTTGTAATAGGGCATAATGATATTACGGATGGACTGCTACATGATAGGGTAAGATGGATATAAGTTGTGACTAGAAAGGAAGGAGAAGTCTCCTTCCTTTTTAGTATTATAAGGTTACGTATTGCCCTGAAAGCAATTTCATATTTATAATTTAAGGAGATAACGGTGGGGATTTTTTTTCGTATCGATCAAGGGGAGTTTTTATATGAACAAATACAAGAGCTTGATTTATGAAGAAAGAAAAGCTTTAAAGGTATTTATATTATTATTCTATATTATATTCTTTTCATATGACGCTATATATTATTTTGTATATCCTGCTATGAATATTAATGGAACAACGGTAGGGTGGCCAGAAGGAAGCCTTGGGATAGGCGTATATATATTTGTAATAGCATTATTCCCTATTTCAATGTATCTTCAAAAAAGAGGTTATGTATATTCTATAAAATATTTATTTTTATTTGGCTACATGTTTATCAATCTTATAAATAATTTAATGATTTATTTGCGAACGGATAGAGCTTTTGAACATGGTAGTATGGTAGAAATGTTATTAATTTTATTTGCACCGGTTTTCGTGAATAGAAAATATTTTTATTTAGTTTCCTTTAGTGTAATTGGAAAGTACGTACTTTTTACATTGATACTACAAGATCTAAAAGTTGTGATTCCGCTTGTCTTATGTGTATTCTATTTCATTATTTCACATTCTTTGTTGAAACGATTTCAATCTTATGTAAGAACGGTTGTTGAAATGATGAACAATATGAAAGAGACGGAAAATTTAGCTGTAATTGGGACTATGTCTACAACGATTGCGCATGAAATCCGAAATCCATTAACGGCTTTGAAGGGGTTTACGCAAATGCAAAAAGAAAGAAATCCAACTGATACGATGAGCTACGACATTATGCTACAAGAAATTGAAAGAGTCAATGGATTTGTTAGTGAATTGATGTTGTTAGGAAAACCAAAGCCAACAAATTATGAAAGGTGTAATATACGAGACATCCTTCTATATGTTGTGCATCTAATGGAAAGTTATGCAACGCAATATAGAGTTAAATGTCATTTACAAGTAGATGGGAATTTACCGGCTATAAACGGTGATGACAAGCAATTAAAACAAGTGTTATTAAATATCATTAAAAATGGAATAGAATCAATGCCAGAGGGTGGAGAAATCCATATTCGTGCATATCAAAAAACGCAAGGACATTTGTGTATTTCTGTTGAAGACCAAGGATTTGGTATAGAGAATGAGAAGTTAGAAAAAATCGGCAAGGCGTTTTACACAACAAAGGAGACTGGTACAGGACTTGGGTTAATGATTACATATAAAATTATTAAGGAACATCAAGGGAGTATCACGATCCAAAGTAGTGTAGGAGTAGGAACGAAAGTAGAAATTTTTTTGCCGACCTTTTAATGTATTGGGAGAAAAGATTTTTCAGAAAAGTGTTCTTGTTGTGTAAATATAAACATTTTATAAAATGTTTCAAGAAGGGTTTTTTTTATAAAATACTTCGTTTATAATGGAGGAAAATATCGACATGAGATTGGTTACTCATGTAACGGTTCGGTAGTGTTATGAAAAGAAAAGAAGGGGTGCCCGCGCATCCTTTTTTCTATGCAGATATGATGAAAGAGGTGGTATTGATGGAATTAACATTAAATTCGACTGTATGCTTACACACGATTCAATTTCGAAAAGAGCAAAAGAATTATATTGTAAAAGATACAATTACAGGAGAAAAATATGAAATGCCGCCACTTTGGATTGATGCATTGGCAATGATGCGTGACGGTTTTTTATTGGGAGAAATTGAGGAGAAATTAAAAGAAGAGTATCCAGCAGAAGAAGTAAATATACTAGCATTCACGAGGCAACTGTTAGAGCTAGAACTTGTTGGAATGGTAGATGGGGAAGAGATAGCTTGTACAAAGAAGAAAGAGAAAGATTATTTAGCTTGGGTACGTCCCCGGTTGGAACAATTTTTCCTTAATGTAAATAAAAAATATAGAAGCAAAGGTCAGTGATGATCTTTGCTTTTTTGTAGTCCATATTTTAAAAAATAACAGCGAATGCCCTTGCGAAAGCACCGTCACTATTTTTAATTTTTAAAGGTGCTGCTGAGAAAAAGAAACGTTTCGCTTTAATAGCATCTAGATTTGTTAAGTTTTCAATTAAGAAAATATTATTGCCTAACAGTATGTGATGAATGGGTGATGTTTCTGTCGTTACCTCATCGGGAGAAATAAAATCTAAACCGACTGATTTTACTTTTAATTCAACTAGTTCTTCAGCTAATTCTTCGGAAAGATAAAATGCTTCTTTCTCATAAGCTTCTGTATTCCATTTATTAGATAGATTAGAATGGAAAATGACAATATCGTCTTTTTTTATGTCGGCATTATGCAATACTTCTTTAGGGAGTTTTCTCTCTTGAACATGAGTGACATCGATGAGAACTGCTTCACCTACAAACTGATCAAGGGGCAATTGATCAATCGTTGTTGCACCAGAAATAAAATGCGCAGGAGCGTCGCAATGTGTACCGACATGAACGACCGAATGGAAATCTGTAACTTGATATCCCGTTTCTTCAACGCTTGTAATGGTTTCTAGTTGGATTGTTGGTGTTCCGGGAAATTGAGACATATTATTTTCAAACGTTTGTGATAGATCAATTACTTTCATTTTAAATACCTCCAATATATGTTTTTCAAATAATAAAAAGCCCATCTTTCATGATCAAGAAAGATGGGCTTTACATACTAGTTGCGTTTTATCTTCCAAAATGCAATGCATTTTGCAGGAATTAGCACCTATTCAGTTCTTATAAACTGAGGTTGCTGGGCTTCAAAGGGCCGGTCCCTCTGCCTCTCTTGATAAAGGTTTATTCAGTTTCGGAATTCGAAATATTCATGATATTCAAATTGTAATTCATTTCCTTTTTTCATGCAATACAAATTAGGTGTTCACCCAAATAAAGTTGCTCGCATATTGTAGCTTATGTAAGTAGACTGTTGCGAAGGAGTGAGTGCAGTGACAGGGAATATGTTAAATTATTATGCTGGTGGTAATACAGCTAGAGGATTTCATAATTTATACGAAGAGAATTTAAAAGGGCTAGATAGGTTGTTTATTTTAAAGGGTGGTCCAGGAACGGGAAAATCTTCTTTAATTAAGGCAATAGGTCGTGAATGGGTTGAAAAAGGATATGATATTGAGCTTTTGCATTGTTCTTCCGATAATAAATCGGTTGATGGTGTAATTATCCCGAAGCTAAAAGTAGGAATTGTTGATGGAACATCTCCGCATGTTATCGAGCCAAAAATGCCAGGAGTTGTTGAGGAGTATATCAATTTAGGGGTTGCTTGGGACTCAGATAAATTAAGAAAGCAGAAGGTGGAAATTGAACGATTTGTTTCAGAAGCAAGCAAAGCTTTTCAAACTGCTTACGCTTGTTTTCACGAGGCGCTAATTATACATGATGAGTGGGAGAAAATATATATTAATAACATTGATTTTAATAAAGCAAATGAACTAACAGATCAGCTGATTCAGAAGCTATTTACAGATAAAGGAGGGAAACAATCGCTTGTGAAACATCGCTTTTTAGGAGCAGCTACACCGAAAGGAGCAGTTGATTTTGTTCCTAATTTAACAGAAGGATTGCCACATCGTTATTTTATAAAAGGACGCCCGGGCTCTGGAAAATCAACAATGCTCAAAAAGTTATCGAAGGCAGCAGAAGAAAAAGGTTTTGACGTTGAAGTATATCATTGCGGATTTGACCCGAATAGTCTTGATATGGTTATTGTAAGAGAATTAGGATTTGCAATTTTTGATAGTACCGCACCACATGAATATTTTCCAAGTCGCGTGGGTGATGAGATTATAGATATGTATGCTCTTATTGTTAAACCGGGGACGGATGAGAAGTATGCTACAGAAATTCGTGACGTTTCCATTCAATATAAAGCAAAAATGAATGAGGCGATGTCTTTCTTAGCAAAAGCAAAATCAGTTCGTGATAAATTAGAACGAATTTATATTGCTGCTATGGATTTTTCAAAAGTGGATGCATATAAAGAGGAAATTCAAAAAGAGTTTGAACGAATTGCGGTTAGTGTAACAGAAAAGAACAAGTAAAAAATAAGGGATTTTGGTAGGCTGTCGGGAATTTTCTGACAGCTATTTTAGTATGTAGTAAGCTTAGTAATATATTTGTCGAATTTCCAAGGAAATAATCAAAAAATGGAGAGGGTATGAAATGAGAGAGAAAATTAAAGCGGAATTAGCAAGAATTGAAAAAGAGAATGAGGTGAAAATCTTATTTGCAGTGGAATCAGGGAGTCGTGCTTGGGGATTTCCATCGAAAGATAGTGATTATGATGTTAGATTTGTTTATATGCATCCGGTAGAGTGGTATTTATCAATTCATGATAAACGAGATGTAATTGAGTATCCGATTAGTGATGATTTAGATATAAGTGGCTGGGATATTAAAAAGGCATTACAACTGTTTGGAAAGTCAAACCCAGCTTTACTTGAGTGGATTCGATCACCAATTTTTTATTCGAAAAACTCTAACTTTCCAGAGCACCTTCAGCAAATGAGTGAAAAGAATTTTGATCCAAAAGCAACGATATATCATTACTTACATATGGCTTCAAAAAATTATCGTGAATTTTTGCAAGGCGAGAATGTAAAATTGAAAAAGTACTTTTATGTATTACGTCCTATTTTAGCTTGTCAGTGGCTAGAAGAGAAAGGGACATTACCTCCAGTAGAATTTAATCGATTGATTACAGAACTATCTATAGAACGTAGTGTATTGAATGAGATTGAGAAGTTGTTAATAAAGAAAAAAGCGGGTACGGAATTAGATGTTGGATTGAAAATTCAGGTGTTAAATCAATTTTTAGAAGAACAAATTGGTTATTATCAGCAATACGTGAAAGGGATTGAAAAGGGATTAGGGATTGATATTGAGAGTTTGAATACACTATTTAGAAACATGTTGTTTGAAGTAAATAAAAAAGAGCACAAGTAATGAACTGCACCCCAATTGTTAGACACCGTCTAACAATTGGAGGTGCAGTTTTTCTATGGTTAAATTTACAGCTGATG
>NZ_JAEHBO010000071.1:0-29240 GCF_016483575.1 Bacillus cereus group sp. N12 | reverse complement strand
ACCTCCATTAAAATCATAACTGATACTTACGATTTAGAGAGGTGTTTTTTATCGTCTCATTCTCAGGGTTCACTCCAATACAGAAAGGGTGGCGTTTTTTATGAATCTTTCGATTCAAGGTGAACTACAATTATTTGCTGAAGAGTTGCATCAACATCTTACTCCTTCATTTTTAGAGAATCTTGCTAGGGAACTAACTTTTGTACAACGAAAGCGTAAATTTTCAGGTCATGATTTAGCTATTATCTGTGTCTGGGTTAGTCAACGTGTAGCAAGTGATTCATTAGTTCGACTGTTTAGTCAACTTCATGCTGTTACAGGAACTCTTATGAGTCCAGAAGGACTCAATAAACGTTTTAATAAGAAGGCGGTTTGCTTTTTAAAGCATATTTTCTCCACATTATTAAAAAATGAAATTTGTGAAACATCATTGATTCCAAGCTCTTCAATCACCTATTTTCAACGGATTCGTATTTTAGATGCAACGATTTTTCAAGTACCAAAACATTTAGCTAATGTGTATCCTGGGTCAGGTGGTTGTGCACAAACAGCGGGTATTAAGATTCAATTAGAATATGATTTACATAGCGGACAGTTTTTAAATTTTCAAGTTGAACCAGGGAAGAACAATGATAAGACCTTTGGAACAGAATGTTTAGCGACATTACGACCTGGCGATCTATGTATTCGGGATTTAGGCTATTATTCACTGGATGATTTAGATCAAATGGACCAACGTGGGGTATTTTATGTTTCACGGTTGAAATTAAATAATAGAGTATATGTAAAAAATGAATCTCCAGAATTCTTTCGGGATGGGACAGTAAAAAAGCAATCTTTATATGTTTTACTTAACCTTGAAGATATCATGCATCAGATAAAACCAGGGGACACTAATGAAATTCGGAATGCTTATATTGGACAAAAAAAATTACCCTCACGAGTTGTAATATACAGACTTACATCAACTCAAATTCAAAAGCGTAGGAAACAGCAATCTTATGTTGAAAAGAAAAAAGGAGTTACATACTCTGAAAAAAGTAAACGTTTAACAGAAATCAATATTTATATTACCAACATACCATGGGAAATTGTTCCGATGGAACAGATTCATTATATCTACTCACTACGTTGGCAAATAGAGATTGTATTTAAAACATGGAAATCTCTTTTTGGTATCAATCATTGTCACAATATTAAGCGAGAGCGTCTAGAATGTCATCTTTATGGACAGTTAATCGCTATTTTTCTTTGTTCTTCCACTATGTTCAAAATGCGACAGCTGTTACTACAGAAAAAACAAAAAGAATTAAGTGAATATAAAGCAATTTATATGATTCAAGATCATCTGTACTTAGTATATGAAGCTATACAAAAAGACACCCAAGAAGTATCAAAAATTTTCCTTCGTCTGTTTGATCTCTTACAGAAAAACGGACGAAAATCCCATCGATATGAGAAAAAGACAGTCTTTGATATTTTAGGCGTTGTTTATCAGTGCACTGTATCCAATCTAAAGCAGAAAACTGCATAACCTTTAAAAATACACCTTATCAAGGTTTATTTGGAATGCGTATTTTTAAAAACAAATAAACAAAATAGCAAGCATGTAGGCAACAAGAACGGAAGCTCATGGAATACCTAACCTTAGCTTGATGGCGATGTATGGTGACCCCTATAAAGAAAAGACACCTTAAGGTGTCTTTCTCCGAGTTAATAACTACATGTTTACAAAAAAGGTGAAATCTAAGGCATGGAATTAACAGTTATTGCAATGACTATAAAAACAATTCCTAACAACACCATAAATGATGAAGAAATAATTAATAATAATGCACCAAAATTAAACTTCTTATTTAATTTTAGTGATAGTTTTTTGTAGTATCGATAAAGTAAAAAACCAAAAAGTGTCGAACTTATCCAAATAATCAGTCCGTATGGAGTTGTTAGTTTTTTCCAATCAACAACCCAATAATAAGCAATAAAAATATGGCATATTACTAGTAGAATGGAAGATGGAAATATTATCTTTTTATTAAGTACCATTTGTTTATCCCTCCTATCTAAATATTACCAATGTTTTATTAATATTTCAAAATTTATTACACAAAAAAGGGAGCGCTTAAATATATAATCATCTGAAAATATGAATTTATTTAAAAAAATAGAAAAATCTGTTGATTTATTTCTAAAAACTGGTAATATTTTATGTGAATATTAAATAAGGAGGATTCACAATGAAGAAATTTGTAAAATTAGTAGGAGCATTGGCATTAACTTTAATAGTTGGTAGCCCTTTGTCTGCATCTGCAGAATCGCATCATGAGGGAGAAATGAAGGATATGACACCTAAACAGGTAGCCGAACAAATGATTACAAGTTATGATGCTCAAAAAACACAAAAGGCTCCTCAAAAAACTGACGATGATCGATTTATGAATGAAATGGTTGCCAATCAAGAAAGAATGCAGACAGAATTAGAGAAAAAAGTTGAAACCGCTAAGGGAAATCATGAAAAATTTTATTCAATGGATGAAATTTTAAAAGCAAACGCCCAGGAATTTGGAATTAGCGAAGAAGACATGAACAAGATTAAAGAAAGTGTTGCTACTCATAAAGAAGGACTTTCCAGTACTTTAGAAGGATTTACTTCACTGGGTGAAGGAAATCATGAAATTGCAAAAAAATTAAAAGAAAATCTTAATCAAAAATGGCCAAAATCGGTAATTTATGTGGATCATTCTAAAGATAAACAAGATGGAATCATTTCAGGTGGTGGGTTCCCATACTGTTTAGATGATAATGGATGGGGTCCATGGAATTTTATAACCTCAGATTGCTATAAAGCAATAATAGCGATGCAAGTATGTGCTTTAGATTCTACTTTAGGTAAGATGGATGCTAGAATGCGATACTGCAAAGCATATGTTCAAAACTGTTCTCCTCTAATTGGTCATCGTCGTACTTGGCATACTCATTAATAGTATGAAGATATCTTAACAGTTGAGGAGATGAATCATGAAAAACAACGCAATAGGCGCTCTAGCATTTCTTTTTAGTTGTAGTCTACTAATTGGATGTAGTAACCAAACAACCGCCAAGGGTAATGAAAATCACGAGGGACACAAAAATCATGTGAAACAGGAAAATCACCAAGAACACGAAAATCATGATTCCGATGAAGGATTAGGTACAAAAAATCAGCAGGAGGTTATGCAAAAAGATATTAATCATAATCTTCAAAAATGGAATGATGAAAAAATTTATGGGAAGAATATAAAAATTGCTGTTCTTGATACAGGAATTGATAAAAATAATAGTGATTTGAGTTACATAAAAGGTGTCAATTTTACTAGTGATAAGATAGATGAATTTGCCGATGATAATGGGCATGGAACAAAAATCGCTGGAATCATTGGTGCTCGTAAAAATAATCATACACTATTAGGAATTGCTCCAGAATCCGATTTATATATTGCTAAAGTAGCTAATGGAAACGGGGATGTGAAATTTGAAAATCTCGTTAAAGGTGTCTATTGGGCAATAGAACAAAGTGTGGATATCATCAATATCAGCTTAGAGTTTCCAAATGAAAATAATGAATTACATGAGGCAATAAAAAAGGCTAGTGAAAAGAATATAATTGTAGTTTCTTCCTCAGGGAATATCAAACATGAAGGTGACTCGGATAAAGCTTATCCTGGTGCATATCCCGAAGTCGTTGGTGTAGGAATGTTGAATGTTAAAGGGAAAATGTATTCTAAAGAGTTTGAAAAGAAAAAAGTAGATGTATTTGCTCCAGGGGAAGACATATTTTCCTTGTATTTTAATAGTAAAATGACCCTCGATACAGGTGTGTCATTCGCAACAGCTTATACATCAGGTTATAGTGCATTATTAATTCAAAAACATAAAGATAATAATACTGACTATAACAAAAAACAAATAATATCAGAATTAAAAAAAGATTTAGAGAAAAAAATATAAATTGATATTATTATTTATTAAGTATTTTTTATTTTAGAATTCATGCATCAATAATTATATGTCACATACTAGTCCGTCATAGTACGTAATCTCTATATTGTGCTGTATTTCAAATCAACAATTGTGTATGATTCTGAATTCTGCCATTAGCAAAGATTATGTAAAGAATTAGCCAATTCCCTGTACGTTAAGGAATCGGCTAATTTGCGTCCAAATTATGTCTAAATGTCCAATTTTCCCGAAGTGTTATAGTGACCCCATCGCTATCAAGCAAAGATTTTTAAGTACCCCAAAAACGGAAATTCCAGCTTTTTACAGATATTTAAGGGTATTAGGCTTACTTTTTTATTTTGGAGGAACAATTAATTTCTTAAATTGACGCCGATGTATGATGACCCCTAATAGGAAGAACGAAAAAATCTTTTAGGGAAAAAATCAAGATTACAGCCAAATTTTTGCTAATTGAGAAACGCCTTCTATTATCTTTTTTTCACATAAATTACCCAATCCAAGTTGAATATGTGGATATTGTGGTATATATTTCGAGAAATATTTTGAACAAGGATAAACTACAATTCCGTGTTCATATGCCCTTTCAATTAGCATTTTTTCACTCATTTCTGTTTTTACTTCAATAATAACGAAAATTCCGGAGCTACCACCTTTTATTTCAACATAATTCTTAAAATGTTTTAATAATTCCCTATTCAATAGATTCATTTTACGTTTATACAAAGCTTTCATTTTCCTTAAGTGTGAGTACCAATAGCCTTCATTCATAAAGGTCGCCAGTGTTCGCTGATGAATAGATGAAGATGTTTGCTCAAGCAAAGGGAGTATCTTTTTATATTCACTTATTAGCCTCCTAGGCAAAACCATATAACTGACACGGATAGAGGGTAGTAGTGCTTTTGAAAAAGTTCCTAAATACACCACCCTATCATTAGAATCTAAACTTTGAAGGGACGGTATAGGTTGATGGATGTATCGAAATTCACTATCGTAATCATCCTCAATAATATATCCTTCCACCCTTTTTGCCCATTGAATTAACTTTAATCTTTCATTGACGGGGATAGTCACTCCATATGGAAAGTGGTGAGTAGGAGTGACATATAAAAGTCTAGAAGGCGATTTTAAAAGGAAATCGACTTGGATGCCTTGTTCTTTTACCGGGATTGGATCAATGATAAATGATTGAAGAACAAAAAGTTCCCTTGCCACATTATATCCAGGGTCTTCTACTGCCAGATAATGATAGTCTTGCTTTAGCAACAACGACAAAAGTAATAACAAGTGCTGTGTGCTACTGCCAATAATAATTTGTTCTGCAGAAGTATTAACTCCTCTTGATTGAAACAAGTAATCTGCTAGTACCTTTCTTAATTTAATGTCGCCTTGTTTTTCTCCGTATGAAAACATGCTAGAGTCTTTAATGATTTTGTTTGTGAGCATTCTCCATTTTTTCAAAGGGAAGTTCTCTTGATCCACTGTCCCAATTTTAAAGTCAATAGTATTCATGGCAGCATGATTTGTTTCATGATGCTGTTCTCGAATGGGTTCATAATTAAGTGTCTCATCCGATATAGTAGCCGCTACAAAAAATCCCTTTTTGTTCTCACTTCGAATATATCCTTCCGATTGCAGTTGTTCATAGGCTACTTGAGTTGTATTTCTGCTGACCTCTAATTGGATAGCAAGTTGTCTGATTGATGGCAATTTGCTATCCTTTTTTAATTTACCAGATAAAATCTGAGTACGTATGTATTGATAAACTTGTTGGTACATTGGAGTGTTGCTTTCTCGATTGATATTAAATATTAGTTCATTCATCATTGTAATACCTCATCTGTCATTTGCTCTTATTATAAACTGTACCTTTTAGAAATGACGGTATAAATGAATAATGAATTTAGAAAAAAATTGATTTGGGAGAAAACTTATGACAATATTTATGTACATATTTTGTTTGATTGTATGGGGACTCAACTTTATTGCAGTAAAAATTCAAGGAACTCCTGTCAGTTTAGAATTATCTTTAACGTATCGTCTAGTTATGACAGCTTTTTTATTTTTGATTCTTGTTTGGTTCCTTCGACCAAGAGGGATGCCAACAAGAAAAGATATCCCATTTGTAATAGTTTTTGGTGTATGTAACTTTGCATTAAGCTATTTATGCCTTTATTACGCCACAATTTTGAGTTCTGCAGCAATCGTAACATTGGTTTTTTCATTAAAGGTGATTTTGACCCCGATTACCCTTCGGATTTTTTTAAAAGAAAAGTTACATTCACGCGTTTTGGTTGGGGGGATTTTGGGGGTACTAGGCGTATGTATTCTCATCTATCCGAATTTGAACAACTTTCAAGGGTCCAATGACATAAAAGGAATTATAGTTGCGATCTTAGGTACGTTTCTTACAGCAGTAGGTGATGCCAGCTCGGCACGAAATGCAAGTCACAAGGTGAATCCTATCTATGCAAATGCCATTGGATTTACAGTGGGCAGTATATTGATGGGAGTAATTGTATTATTTCAAGGACAAGAATTTATATTCCCAACATCGTTTTCATATTTATTTATGTTGTTATATTTAACTTTGGTTGCTTCGTTTGTAGCATGGTTATTCTATTTGAAGCTTGTAGAAAAAATTGGAGGAGCTCGAAGTGGCTATATGGTTGCACTTTTCCCGGTAATTGGAGGAATAGCTTCCGTTTTAATCGGTGAGTCAGATCCATCATTGTATTTGTTTGCTGGTTGTTTTTCTAGCTGTATTGGCGCTGCTATCGCATTAGGGCTTAGAACTCGGAAGCAAGTTGCGAAATTACCTCTAAAAAGAGTTACTTAAGAAGGAATAAGTGTTGTGAAATTAAAAATAGAGCTCATTTATAGAGCTTATACTGGATCTTTAAAAAAAAGAAAAAATTTCAAGTGAAATTAAACTTATATAATCTTAGCTTGATAGCGATGGGGTATCGTCACATCGCTATCAAGCTAACAAAACAAAATACCCCCTAAAATAAAAAATACGCTATTCTTTCTGTAGAATCATAGGAAAGGATAGCGTTTTTGTATGTCTATTTCTGTATCTGATGAATTACAATTCTTTGCTCAAGAAATTCAAAGCTTTTTATCCCCAAATCTCTTACGAACTCTTGCTAGAGATGTTGGTTATGTGCAACGAACCAGTAAGTAACAAGCAAAAGATTTAGTCGCTTTATGTGAATGGATGAACCAAACGCATAATGGTTGTCTGAGCGATGGATAATCCCCGTTCCTCCATCATTTCCACCAAATCACGAAAACTCAGGTTGTAGCGTAGGTACCATCTCACCATTAATAAAATAATGTCAGGTTGATAATGTTCGCATGTAAATAAATCGTCTTTTTCCATACTGTATACACTCCTTTTTTAGAGTCATAGTATCAGTATGGAAAAGGTTTAAAGATTACTTGCAATTTTTTGTGCAAGAACCACTTTTATCGTTATCACGATATTTTATTTAATGTTTTTTGGGGTTGAATTTTATCTCTAACAAATAATCCTGTGTATAAAAGAAGTGCACCAATGAAAATGATGACACCAATATAAACGGACATAATAGTTGGAATTAAGAAAGCACCAATTATTATAGAAACTCTGGCAACTAATTCAGCACCTGTATAAGATAGACCAGCAAATGCAGAATAAGAACCTCTTTTATTATCAGGAATCATGTTGGCTTGTTCAGCATTTCTAATAGGTGAATAGATAAGCTCGCCAACTGTGGCAATAAAATTAAAAATCAATAATACGTACCATGTATTTGCAGAAGTAACAACTATATAACCTATTCCGTAAAGTGAAAGACCTAATAGTAAGGCGTTTTTTCCACTTAAACGGTCAGTGAAATTTTTAAAAAGAAATGTCAGAAATACTACCAATAGCATGTTTTCAATATTGAGAATACTCAACATCCTTACTCCAGCTATTTCAAAACCTCCAAGCATGACCGTCTCAAATGTTTCTGAGAGTCGTATACCAATATAGCTATTTAAAGAAAATTCTGCGGCAAATATAAGTGTAGATCCTATTACAACTTTTACAAACGCTAAATCTTGAATTGCAATCTTATAATTTTGAAGTAGATCTAAAAATATATTTTCATGTTTAGTTTCTAGAAAATTAGTAAACTCATCGACTAACTTCAATTTATAGGCAATTGGTATAATAGCGGAAATTAAAGTTAATGACACAAACAATTCTTTTTGATGGTTCATGTATAAAAGTCCACCGAGTGCAGCACCGAGTGCCATAGCAAGGTTCATAAGCCAATAGTCCACTGTATAAATAGCTTTCCGGTTTTCTGGTGTAGTGGAGTCGATAATGATGGCTTGCATGGCTGGACGGCCAAGACTGCTAGAGATAATAAAGCCTATATAAGCAATAGCAAACAGCCATATCATCTTATCTTTTGGATATAGGCTTAAAGTCATAAATAAAAACATTAAAGTGCTTAAAGTGGAAGTTAATAATAAAATTCTCTTCCGTGAAAACCGGTCTGATATATAACCTCCAACTAAACTTACTAAAAAGCCTAAGAAAACTGTCAAAATTAAAAATAATCCTGCCCATACTTTATCTTTTTCTTGAGCAAAAAATAATGCCATAAAGGGCATGGCTGCTGATGTAACAGCACGATTAAAAAATGATGTAACTAAGCGTACCTTTATATTTTGTTCGTAGTCTTTCCAGCCCATATTGTTCCCTCCTCTTATCTAGGTTATATTAAACTAGACTTAGAAAAATAAAAATAGACATCTTGGTATGAATATGTCTATTTTTATATGAGGGGAATGGAAAGTGGATAGAAATTTATTAAGCTTATGGAATTCGTTTCAGCCAGGTAATGTAAAAATAAAAGATTTAGCAGAATTCTTTAATCTAAGTACAAAGCAAACAGTTCGTTATCTAAACAAATGGATGGAGGATGGATGGCTAGTATTTACTTCTGGAAAGGGAAGAGGGAATATATCTAAACTTCAGTGGCTAAAAAATGTGGAAGAAATATATGAAAAACAGGTTATGGAAATTTTAGATAAACAACCTGTTGAAAAGAGTAGTAGCTATTTATTATACGAATGGTCACCAAACAGTAAGTTACGTTTGATGAATAAATTTCATTCAAAATTTGGTTATGTGAATACTTTAAATGACAAATTAATTATTCCACGAAGAAAGCCATTTATGACAGTTCATCCCCTAGAAGCGATTGATGTAGAAAGTGCATACATTGTTGCAAATGTTTATAATCGACTTGTTAATATTGACGAACAGGGGAACATATTTCCTGAGTTAGCTCATAGTTGGGATATAACCGCCACCAGACTTAGGTTGTATTTACGAAAATCTATTAAGTTTCATGATGGATCCATCTTAACTGCTGCTGATATAAAGCGTTGTCTTTGTTCAATTCAGGAACAGCAAAGGTATAAAGAATTGTGGAAGCCTATAAGTAGAATAGATGATGTATCTTCATTAGTTATTGATATACACTATCCAGATGGCTGTAGCTACTGTTTGCAATTGTTAGGTCTAATAAATTCAAGTATTTACAAAGAAAATAACAGTCAAATAATTGGAACAGGTGGGTTTTATATAGGAGAAAATAATCAAGAAAAGACGGAGTTAATAGCATTCGATGATTATTTCCAGGAAAGGCCATTACTTGATGTAGTTGAATTTATTCAAGTCCCTTCAGGTATTGATACTATTTATCGCTCTTCTGAGAAATATGAGGGAGACTCTATTTTTCATGTAGAGAGAAATTATGGTGTTGGTGTTGTAATTATAAATGCTTGGCGGGATTCAAATGTTCAAAAAAAAGAAGTTCGTGATTATTTACACTATATAATTGCGCAAAATCGTAATACTATTAGTGAATTTGATTATCGAAAAATTCCGAATTATAAAGGGTGTCTAAAAAACTCAGAGTATCAAACTAGAATGCAGAAAACTGAACACCCAAAATTTGAGGCACCAATTATTATAAAAGCCACTCAGTATACTGAAAAAACAACAAGATGGTTAGTGAGCATCTTCGAAAGGGAAAACATCCCGTTTTTAATTAAATGGGTTTCTTTTGAGCAATATCTGGAAGACAAAAAACTTAATGAACAGGTTGATTTATATATTTACGGTGAAGTTTTTGAAATGAATGAGGATATATCATTCTATCATTTACTTACCTCAAGTACTTCTCCTCTGAATAAAATAATCAAAACAAATAAGATATTTAAAAGTTATTTAGATAGATATGTGTATACGGATTTTATAGAATGGAAGAATTTAAATATAGCATTTGAAAAGGAGTTAATAGAATCTTCGGTTTTAATTCCGTTATACTATGATAAACGCCGAATTCCATTTTCATCAGATTTAATGAATGTTGAGATGAAATATTTTGGGGATTTGGATTTTTCGAAACTGTGGGTCAGACCTCTCATTTGAGTTGCATACAATCAGGATGAAAAATCATTTATTAAAATAAATCAATCAATTTATTTTCAAAGGGTATTAATAATACAAAAACAGGCTTTCCAAATGGAATAGCCTGTTCCAAACTCAATAACATTAACTAGTTTATAAAAAATATTAGGTATTTCATTTAATCCTTAAAGGCGTACTTAGATTAAGAGCCTCTTGTCTTGCCCAATTATCATAATCAAGTATTTGATGTAAATCTGGATTAGCAATAACATCATGTTTGGACATAACATTATAGATTATTTTTTCAATATCAAAAAATTTAATAGCATCTTCTCGATATAGTTTATTTACTACCTCATTAGCTGCATTGAGTACAGCTGGCATAGTTCCTCCTATTTTACCAGCATCATACGCTAACTTTAAACATGGAAATTTTTCTAAATTAGGTTCTTCAAAATGAAGTGCCCTAATTTCACTTAATTTTAATTTGTGATAATCACTTTTTAGTCTATTAGGATATGTAAATGAATATTGAATAGGAGTTTTCATATCTGGTTGACCTAATTGAGCCATAATTGAACCATCTTGGAATTCAACCATAGAATGAATAATACTTTCTTTATGAACTAAAACTTGTATTTTTTCATAAGGAATGTTAAATAGCCAATGAGCCTCGATTACTTCTAATCCTTTATTCATTAAAGTTGCACTATCGATTGTTAGTTTGGCACCCATTTGCCAATTAGGATGTTTTAAAGCTTTTGAAGCTTTTAAATTTATCATTTCTTCTCTACTTTTATCCCTAAATGCCCCACCAGAAGCAGTAATAATTAAATTTGAAATTTCTTTTTCATTTTCCCCATTTAGACATTGGAAGATAGCGGAGTGTTCGCTATCAACAGGAATTAATTTTCGCTTATACTTTTCTGCCGTTGCAGTAACAATATGACCAGCTGCTACTAATGTTTCTTTATTTGCAATAGCGATATCTTTTCCGTTTTTTAAGGCTTCAATTGTTGGTAATATACCTATTGAACCAACGACAGCACTTAAAACTAAATCAGATTTTGAATATGCAGCAACTTCTATTAAACCTGGTTGTCCATGAGTAATAGATAAACTAGGGAATCTGTATTTTAATGTTTTTGCGTCACTTTCAGAGCCAATAGAAATAATTTCTGGTTTGAATTCCTCTATTTGTTTACTAAATAATTCTAAATTACTGAAAGCGGACATTCCGACAACCCTAAATTTATCCGGATTATTTCGAATTACCTCAAGGGCAGATGTACCAATAGATCCAGTAGAACCTAAAATAACTATATTTTTCAATAAAATCACCTCGCTAACATTATACACTAATAATGTCGAAGATTTAAAAAAATGCAAAATTGCATTTGACATTTTCTGAAAAATTAGAGATAATTCTATTTGTGAATTTTTGTGAAATATATTAAAATTTTGTAAATTTAACTTTAAAAGGAGTGAGTTACTATTAAGAAGTATAAATTAGTTGTATGTGGTGGTGGTCCTGCTGGAATTTCGCCATTGGTTTCTTTAGAAGAGAAAGGGCTACTAGATAATTTACTAGATGAAGGATTATGTATTATAGAATCTTCGGTTAAAATTGGGAGTGGATCTATAGGGAAATATCAAATCACTGCCAATTCCTTAGGGAAAATTTTCTTCGAAATTTTTGGTAATCGCAATAGTGAACTATTAAGATTTTTGGAAAGAAAGAAAAGTTATCAGGAATTATTAAAATTTAATGATGAGGCTCCGCCACTTCCGTTAGTCGGGGAGTTTTTAGAGGATATTGGAAGTTATATATCTAGAAAAGTGGAATGTAATTCCAATTGTGAAGTTCTCAAAATGACTAAAGTGACCAGTATTCAACTACGTAAGGATGGACTTTACGAAGTAAATTATGCGCCTGCTTTTTATCCAAAAGAGAGTCAGAAAATAATTGCCGAAAAAGTTTTATTTAATGTTGGTGGTTTGCAACCTCAGGTATCATCAATGTTAGATGACATCGATGATAGAAAGATAGTTTACTCTGAAGATTTTATTCAAGGAATATTTGACCGTAAGTTAGAGGGGGTATTGTCAAGTAATTCGGAAGGAATTAAAATCTCAATTATTGGAAATTCACATAGTGCTTTTTCTACATTATATCGTCTGAAAAATCAGTTTGGATTATTAAATAATAAAAAAGTCAAAATCAATATGTTATATAGATCACCATTAAGGCTATTTTATAACTCAGTTCAAGAAGCAATAGCGGATGGTTATTCATTTAGTGAAGAAGATATTTGTCCAAGCAGTAATCGTGTAAACCGTTATTCAGGATTAAGATATGATTCTTTTAAATTAGTAAAAGAAATTCTAAATGGTACTTTTAACAACTTTTTCTTTAAAAAAGCTAATTCTGTATCTAAGGAAGAACTGAGTAATTCAGATTTAATCATTGTATGTACAGGGTATAGAAGTCATAAAATTAATCTGTTAGATGAGAATAATAGCCCATTAGAGTTTTTATATGAGCACGATTTTATTAAGATGAATGAATCTTGCAATCCGTTATTGAGCGATGGAAGAGAACTGAAGAATTTTTATCAATATGGGCTTGGAGCAGGTTTAAACACTGGTGGAAAAAACTATGGAGAAACTTCATATAAAGGGAAGATTGATGGTGTATGGGTTTATCAGCACTTAATTCCAGAGCGAATTTTTGGTAATGAATTTTTAGAGAGTAATATCGTGAAAAGTGGAGAAACAGTATGATTTTACAGCAAAAAGTTATGATGAAAAGTAGTCATGAGAGTGCCGTTATATCCAAAACGTTAATGGATGCAATACTACCTCTAATAAAAGATGAAGAGATTATTATTATTCATTCAGCTTTATCTAAATTAGGATTTGAAAAAAATTCAAACTACCTAAAAGGATTAATGGACTTTTTAGAACAGCTTATTGAAATGAATAAAACTGTTTTACTTCCCAGTTTTACTTTTTCTTTTCCGAAAAGAAAAAAGTATCATTATCTTGATCCATCTGAAACGGGTAAATTAGCTGATTTCGCTCAAGAATATTTAAATTTTGAACGAACAAAAAATCCCATGTTTTCTTTTGTATTAGAGGGACCGAGAAAAAATAGATTTCTCTCTACTCGAACAAGTTCAGGATATGGTGATAAAACTGCTGTTTCAGAGCTTGCTTCTAAAGATGTTGCGGTTGTTATGCTTGGAGCAGAGTGGGACAGTTGTACAGTCATTCATTCTGTTGAAGAAAGACAAAATGTGCCGTATCGTATTTACACGAATTGGAATTATCCAGTGGACTTTGGCAATGGGATAGAAAATCATAATTTTCAAGCTTTTGTAAGAGACCATAACTATAATACGGAGTTAAATTTTAAAAGGATACGTGAAGTGCTTATAAAAGAAAAAAAGCTTCGTCAATCTAGACTGAATCATATAACTTTGGAAGCTGCTAATGGTCAGGTGATTAGTGAATTAGCTAGTCAGATGATAAAGGAAGACCCTTATTATTTTGTATCATTAAACTAACACTTTACCTTCTAAAGTGTCAGGCTAACTAAAGTTAAGTATAGATTTTCTCGTATCAAAAAATCTGTAATGATAGGTAAATTTAAAATTTTGTGAGAAAAATTTTTTAAAAAGTTCAATTTTACAGAATTAATATAAATAAGGGGAGTCGTTATATGAAACAAGCAGTTTTATTATGTGCTGGTAGAGGGAGTAGAATGGGGTCTCTTACTGATGAAAGACCTAAACCACTTATATCTGTAAATGATACTTCAATCATAGAGAATACCGTTCAACAACTAATTAGCGCAAATTATACATCAGTTGTGATAGTTGTAGGATATAAAGCGGATATGATTAAACAAACATTAAGACGTTTTGAAGAAGAAATTCAAATTATATATATATTTAATGAGCAGTGGGAGTCTGCAAATAACATTTATTCTTTATGGTTAGCTAAAGAGCAATTAAAAGGAGAGTTTACATTATTAGAAGCAGATATATATTTTAATAGCTCGGTTTTACAAGCGATTTCAGAGCTTCCTGCTAAAAATAATTATGCATTAGTTTCACCATTAAACCCGTTAATGGAGGGGACTTTCGTAGAAGTTGATGGGGATGGTATCATATGTAAGTTTGATAGTACAAAGTCTCCTAAGTTTTATCGTTCAGAAAACCAATTAAAGACGCTTAATATTTACAGATTTAATTCGGATTTTGCTAATCTGTTAACGAATATGTTGGAAGAAGAAATTGAAATGGGTAATACACAGATTTATTATGAAGAAATCTTTAAAAAATTAATAACTCATGAAAATGTTACATACCATTCAGTAGTAGTTCCAGCTGATACATGGTATGAAATGGATAATAGATATGATTTAAGTATAGGTGAGTTTCAATTTTCTGGAAAAAGGCATGATCTTCTAAAGAAACAACATGGTGGTTATTGGAGATATCCAATAACAGATCATGCGCTGATTTATAATTTTCATTTTCCTCCTCAAGAATTAAAAAGAAGAATGCAACAAAGGTTTGATGATCTTTTATTAAACTATCCATCATGCTCAAGTTATATAGAAAACCATTTAGCGGAATTTTTGCAATTTCCATCAGAAGGATTGGTTTTAGCGAACGGTGTTTCTGAAATAATAAAAATTCTTCCGCAAATTATTAGTGGGCCTATAGTTTTAATAGAACCATCATTTAATGAATATGCGAACTGTTTTGAATCTAGAGCTAAGAAGTTTTTAGTTAGAGAGGAAGAGGACTTTGAAATTAACTTCCAACGTTTAATAGAGTTTGTTCATGAACAAAAAGCTGAAGCAATTGTAATTGTTTCACCTGACAACCCAACAGGGAAATTGCATAGCAAAAGAGACTTATTAAAGTTATATGAAGAAACGGAAGAGTTGCAATTAAACATTATTATTGATGAATCATTTATTGATTTTTCCAGCAAAGCAGAAGAAGAAAGCTTTCTTCATGATTTGGTAAATTATCCAAGGCTGACAGTTTTAAAAAGCATGAGTAAAACCTTTGGAATAGGTGGATTGCGTTTAGGTTATGCAGCTAGCTATAATACGGATTTCTTAAATAATTTAAGTAATGCAATTCCAATATGGAATATAAATGGTTTTGCGGAAGAATTTATCCTCAATTTACCTGCTTACAATGAAAGTTATAAGGAGAGTTGTTTAAAGGTTAGAGAAGATACTGATGAACTTTTTAATCAATTATCAAAGATAAATGAATTAAAAGTATTTACTACAGAGTCCAACTTCATTTTATGTAAAATTTTAGATAGCAATTTGAATGCAGATCAATTGGCAAGTTTGTTATTAGAAAAATTCAATATTTACATTAAAGAATGTTCAGGAAAAACAATGTATCAATCAGAACTATACTTCCGAGTTAGCTCTCGTACACAACAGGAAAATACATATTTAGTAAATGCTATTTCCACTTGTTTAAGTAAACCGTTAAAAGAGTATCAGACTAAAGAATTAGTACAAATTTAGACTATAGGAGTGTAATTATGAGCTATGTAAAAACATTTGAAAGTTCAAGTTTAACTAAAGAAGAGTATCAACATGCACTTGGATACTTATGTATTGAAAGAAATTACTATTATATTTTTACTAAACACTATAATCTTAAAACATTTCCTTTGTTTTATTTAGATCGTTTTATTGGTTGGAAATTTGCAGGGGGATCGCAGCCTTTGCTGAGTGT
This sequence comes from Bacillus cereus group sp. N12, assembly GCF_016483575.1. Taxonomy (NCBI): domain Bacteria; kingdom Bacillati; phylum Bacillota; class Bacilli; order Caryophanales; family Bacillaceae; genus Bacillus; species Bacillus cereus group sp. N12. The sequence goes on along the minus strand of NZ_JAEHBO010000071.1, from coordinate 13,001 downwards.
ATACGATGGATTTGGAGAAATGCTGGATAAGTATGTAAGGCGTGAAGAAATGTTTTCTCTAGAAAATTTTAAAAATGTTTTACTAAATCTATTTCAAGATGAAAAGAAAATGTTAGTTAATTTTTGGACTAAAAACAAAATGGGTACTCCTTTTGTAACTTCCTTAATGTTAGAAGGAATGGATGAAGGTGACACGATATTTTTTACTAAGATAAATGAAGATAATAATGCAATATGTTCTCCCATAAAATATAGTGAATTAGTTGAAAATATTGATATTGAAATTCCTAATGAAATAGAGTTAACCATTATTGATAAAGCTCCTATTATTCGAGAATTAGCTAATATGAATCCTTATAATGCATTTCAATTTATATTTAAGGAGATATATGGTTATTCAATAATTAACGGTGATTTATATAAGAGAAATGAAAAAATCAGTTTAAAAACTGATGGAGTAAAAGAACTTATCAATTACTTCAAGGGTGCATATACAGAGTTAGTTCAAGATGGTGCGATTTCAAAACCAAATCAGTTTAAATTAAACAAACATATCCATAATCGTTTCCAGCCTATTCAATATTATTTAGGTTATCTTTTAAAAACAGATGAGCTATCTACGAAGATGAGTAGTGGCTTAAAAGAACAAATTCAAATAGAAATTGAAAATATGGAAAAAGCACTAAACACAGTATTAAAATTTGCTAGCCTTTTTGTAATCAAACCTACAACTGCACATTTTGACTTATATTTAAATGCACTAAATGGATTACAAGATACAATTCCTAGTTATCAAAATGTCCAACTGGATATAATTAAAGAGTTAGTTACTGAGTGAAGGTCTGTACAAAAACATATATAAGATTTTGGAGGAATTAAAATGAAATGGATTGATACTTTATTTGAAAATTTATTACCAGCTACTACTATTGAGGAGATTAAACTAGAATTTGATTCGGTTAAAGACACTCCTCTTACTCAACTTGGCTTAGACTCCTTATCGATTATGGGATTAGTTATGCGATTAGAAGATGAATTTGACTTTAGCATTGATTATGAAACATTTGATATCAAAAGTATTGAAACGTTGTCAAAAATACAAAGTTTATTAAAATCTACTTCTTTAAATTGAGGTGTAAGTCTTGAAGATTAAAATTGAAAGAGAAATAAGTAAAAAGTTTATAAAAGAGAGTATTATAAATCAAATAAAATATTATTTTCCAGAGGTTAAAGAAATTCAGTTTAAAGATTTGCTTATTGAAGTTTCCTTTAATGATAAGGTAACAGATGATATTGAGAAAAATGTAAAACAAGAAGTCGAAAAGATAATGAAAAAGCTCAGAATGGTAGAGAGATTGGGATCACAAAAAATTATATATAATTCTTCAAATGCTTCAGAGAAAATCGATATGATTTATGAAATGAAAGCGTTGAGTAGGAACTTCGTTAAAGCTTCTGATGAGTTGTTGGAATTTTTAAGAAAAGAAAGCTTAAAAGAGAGTAGAAACAGCATTGTAGGAAACAATTCTTCTATTCAAAAGGGAATAAATGTTTATAAAAATACAAGTGCTACCATGATGGATGGATTGAATCTTTTCTTTAAACGTTATTTTGAACTAGAGTTTCAGGCGCAAGATATTAAAATACCATCAATGATTTCATCAGAAATTGTTGACAAAGCAGGATATTTTGATACAGCATGTCAGCATCTTAGCTTTGTTGCTCCATTGAATAATAATCCTGATAAATTTAATAACTTTTTATCTTATTGGGAATCAGCAAAAGCGAGAGATAATTATAAGGGGTTACATGAGTTTTTAAAAGAACCAAAAGATGTATTGAACCCAGCACTTTGTTTACATTGTTATCCACTATTACAAAATGTAAACATTGAAAATGATGATTTGATAGCTCTTACTGTATTTGGAAGTTGTTTCCGAGATGAATCAGGTAATTTAAATAATGGTGAGCGACTAAGAGAATTTTCAATGCGAGAGGGAGTCTTCCTTGGGAATGATATGAGGCTTAAAGAGGTTCATGTTCAGTTGGTTAATTTCTATATTTGGTTTGGTAAATTGTTTGATTTTAAATTTACTATTGAACATGCTCATGACATTTTCTTTAATGAGCATGCAGATAAGCAATTATTCTCACAACTAGTTTCTGATAATAAGTTAGAGTTGGTTTGTCATGATGAGAATCATAATAAAAGTTATTCAGTTGCTTCTATAAATAAACACCAGAATCATTTTTCTTCACGTTTCAACTTATTTGATTCGCAAGAAGAAATGCTGTCTACTATGTGTATTGGATTTGGCTTTAATAGAATTATTTATGCACTGGAAACTCAATTACAACGACCATTAACTGAATTAATAAACCAGTTAGAAGAGCGTTTGTCTATAATGAAAAAAAACATAAAGGATGGAGTGTTGATATCGTGAAGCGAAAAATTGTTTGTATTGAGAGTCCTGACTTTATGATTCTCTCTCTAAATAGGATCGCTAAAGAGAAAGGAGATGAGGTGTTTTTATTAACAAGTGATAAGACAAGGTTAAAAGACAATCATACTTTTCACGTGGATGTTCGTGAAGATCTTGAAAAAGTTTGTGAGATTATTAAAAATCAAATAGGTACACCAGACGCAATTATTACATCTCAAGAAATGTTCCTAACTCAGACGGCATTAATTGCTAATGAATTTGGTTTATTAAAAGATTCTTTAGCAGATATTGAACAATTTAGAGATAAATCTTGTATGAAAGAAATTTGGATAAAGAAGGGTGTACAAACACCTATCGGTAAATTTTATAAATCATTTAAAGAAATTGAGAAAGAGATAAATAATTTAAATTATCCAGTTATAATCAAACCGTCTTCAGGATACGCAAGCTGTGGGGTTAAAAAAATAAGTTCAAGTAGCGAAATGAAGGAACAGATTAGAAAAATATTCTTAATAAATTCTACGGTAGTTGCAAAAGAAAATCTGAAAAACTACGGAATCTTAATAGAAGATTATATTGATGGAGAAGAGTATTCTATTGATACAATTTGGTACAATGGGGAACCAATTTGCTCAGGAATATTATCAAAGGGAAATGCAAAGGGACCATATTTTCCAGACAGACTGTATATGTATGATTCATTATTAGATCCTAAAATAAAAAGAAAAATAGAAAATTTATCTTATAAAGCAGTAAGGGCACTAGGTCTTAAATTTGGATCTACACATACTGAAATACGATTTAAGGGCGAGGAACCTTATGTAATTGAGACAACTAGTAGGCCAGGTGCAGGTGGGATTTTCTTTGATTTATTTCATATGGCAAAGGGAATTAACTTCTATGAAGTCTACTATGCAGCGTTAATTAGTAATGATGTCAATTACTTAAATTTTATGAAAAAACAGGATGAGCCAAATAATAAGACTGCTAATTATTTTTGGTACAATATTCCTCATAAAGGCGATGGAGTTATAAAACAAATACAGGGAATCGAAGAAATAAAAGCAAGAAAAGAAATTTTATCGTTATTATGCTATAAAAAAGAGGGATCATCTTTATATAAAGATGATTTGAATATGGACTACTTTTGCTCAGTTGTAGGCGTTCTTAATAATGATTCTGAAAAAACCATTAATCAATTAATGGGAGAATATGATTCATTATTAGAAGTTGTGTATCGTTAAAATCCTTGATAAGAATTTTACTAATTGCTGATAAAGTTACTTATTTTGTGTTTGATGGAGAAATATTAACAGGAATTGCGTCAATTTTTTGGCGCAATTTTAAATTCTTATGTGAGATAGAATGTGAGGGCAATTATTATGAATGTGAAAATTTCACTTTTGCACACAAATGATTTACATTCAAATTTTAATGAATGGATTAAACTTGCAAGCATAATTAAAAAACAACGATTAGAGTTAGAGAGTAAAGGGAATAGTGTTATTCTCATTGATAGTGGGGATCATTTTGATGTAAGTGTCCCTGAATGCGCAACTTCTCAAGGCAGACTTAATATACAGATGCTAAATGAGCTGAAATTTGATGTTTTAGGAGTAGGGAATAATGAACTTGCAAGGTTTTCGCCTAAACATTTGAGTGAACTTATTAAAGTAAGTTATGCACCTTGGCTTTTAGCGAACGTATTACATCAAAATGGAGACCAAATTGGTAATACAAAATCGACCCATATCATGAAAACCAAAGAAGGTATAAAAATAGGTTTTATTGGAATAACAGATCAATTGGGCACGCTATATGAAGATTCTTTTGGATATAAAAATAAAGATACCAGTAAGATAGTAAAAAACTTAAGCAATGAATTGCGTAGAGAAGGCGTTAATATAGTGATTCTAGTATCACATTGTGGTTTTGACCAAGATATTACGCTTGCGAATGAATTGAATGAATTTGTAGATGTAATTATAGGGGCACATAGCCATACCATTTTACATCAGCCAGAGATAGTAGAAGGGGTTATTATTGTTCAAGCTGGCAGCGAAGGTTATTATCTAGGTGAATTAACATTAGAATACAATCCGCTAACAAAAAAGGTTGTTAATTATGATGCCATTCTACATGAAAATGAGCTATTAGTACTAAAAGATAAAAGCCAAGAGAAAATATTATTAAAAGGAAAAGAAGAAACTGAAGCATTTTTAAATAAAGAAGTTCTTTTCTTAGAAAAAGCATTACAGCATCAAGAATTGGTATCTTGGCTTGCTAAGGTTATGAAAGATTATTATAAAGCTGAAATAGGTTTAATGATTGGGGCAGCTGCGAAAGAAGGATTACCTGCAGGTAGAATTTCTATTAGAGATATATATAATATATGTGCTTCTTTAATTTGTACTGCACATCTTGAAATGAAAGGAAGCCAAATAATTGGTCTTTTACAAGAACGATTAGATCCTAAAATAACTACAAGAGTCGTGGGGGGATATGGTTTTAGGCCAAGAGGAGTACAAATTGGAAAAATCGAGTTTAGCGGCGTCACATGGGAAGAACTAGATGGGCATATCTTTAATATAAAGGTGAATGGTACTAATATTGATAAAAATAGATGGTATAAGATCGGAACGGGTGAGCATTTACATATCGTAAAAGCTTGCGGATATCCTTCTTTAGTAGGAACAAGGGTAATTGAAGTTAATGATTTTTTATATGTAAGGGATGTACTAATTACTTCCTTATTGGAAAATGTAAAAGTAGTAAATTAGCATTTCCAGAAGTTTGTATATGGGGTTTAAACTGAATATTATTTTTATCTTGAGTTTTGAATTTGCAATTTTATATTATGTAGGTTCACCACCGAAACTCGAGGCTCACTACTACATGACAAATTTACCTTCAAAAAGAAATAGCATTTTAAGATTAAAAATGTAATTTTTGATGATGGAGTATACTCTACAAATAATGTCAGCCCCAGCTCACGGTGAAGAGCCATTATGTATTTAAAGACTTCAAAGTATTTTGTATTATGCAAATTAAATTAGTTATTTAGCCAAGACCTTAATATTTAAAGGGGATGTGTAATTGTTATGTTTGATGAAGCGCTATCTAAATTAAATTTGATTAAAACATCACAACTTAGGTATCATGAAAAAAGAGAAGAAAATAGATTAAATAAGTTAATGGATAGATTACAACAATCAAAAATTTTAAAAAACCCTCCTATCGCACTACAATTAAACGAAGAGGAATATTTAATTATTGATGGTGCTCATAGGGTCTCAGCATTAGAAAAAATGGGATGCGAGTATATTCCTGTACAAGTTGTAGATGTTGAAGATTTACAACTTGATTTATGGAATCACGAAATACCTATTGGAAAATGGTTCGATAAAATTAAGAGTAATAAAAATCTATTATTTATAGAAAATGAATTAGAAAAAAGAATGATTTGTAAAATCAATTATTCAAATGGGGAAAAACAATATGTATATTCACACTATGAAGAAAATTTTCTTTATAACTGGGATTATATTGTAAGTTGTTATACGAATGAATTTAATGTTAATCGTCTGGCTAGTTGGAATACGGAGGTTAGTAGTTTAAGTAATGCTATTATTCAATTTGAATCACTTACGCTATCTCAAATAACTCAAATTGTGATGAATGGGGGAGTTTTACCAGCAGGGGTAACTCGTTTTAATATTAAGGGGCGTCTTTTAAATTTGGAAATTCCTCTTTCATTATTATTTGATGAGCAAATAGATTCAGGTAAGTGGAGTGAGTTAACGAGTGTTTGGGCAAGAAGTTTAAGGTATTATGAAAATTCAGTTTTTGTTCATGAGTAACTTAGTGAATATAAAAAGACTTGTAGACAGTATAGTCTACAAGTCTTTTTATAAATTTTTATAGCTCTCCTTTAATATCCTGAACTTTAAATGAAGTATTTGAAGAGGATGTCAAGCTTCAAGAAATAAGCGATACGGATAAAAGACGATTTTTATTATCAATCTGTATCCATTAAAGAAAATAAAAAGCGTAACGAATATGATATTTTATTACAGTTACGAACTGATTTTTCAAAGCTTGATTTTGTAAAACAGCTATCAACAGATTTCACGAGCTTTCTATATGAGTTTATAATTTTATAGTTTACATAACCTTTATTATAGGTAGTTAAAAATTTCATCAAATCTTCATCTCAAAATGAATAGTAATCTTATGTCATTGAGATGAAACATGGGAATTTGCTCATTTTCAGTTCTGTGTTATGGGTAGCGTCATGCAGTAAATCGATCTAGGATGGTCACAGACTCTTTTACTAAAAAAAATTACTTCTGTTATTTAAGTAATTCTAAGCTAAAAATGTTGCATATCTCAAAACAAAAAGTATTCTTGATTTTTGAGATATGCGAGAAAAAAATGCTAGTTCGTGCTTCCTTCCTTTGTATTTAATTCAAAAATATCCAGATTCACTCTATATTTTTTGCTTTATAAAATAAAACTCCTTTTTCACTACTATATGTTGTTTTGATGGAGAGATTTTTAACCTTTATACAACATATTTTGATTAATTTTATCTCGGATTGCGCTTGCAATAAATTCTTCAATGGAACTGTTTGTTTCTTTCACAATTTTAGTTATTATATGGTATTCATTACTTGTAATGGTTATTGGTTTAGTCACACTGCTACTGTCTAAATATATACTATTATTGACACGCTGAGTTAGCTTTCCTTCTATTATATACGGCGTTAGGCTTTCAATCCATTCTAATTGCATCTGCATTGGTAATTGAATAACAGATTGACGAATATCGAAATACCAGAATCCATCTTCTTCAGATATTTTTATATTGCGTGGTGAAACATACTGTAGTATTAAATCAATCAAATAAAAGATATTATTACGTAATTGATTTGATTTGGGAAAACGGAATTTCACAAACTTTTGATGATGACTTCTTGGTTTATCGGATAAAGCATATGAAGGCTCATACCCCATATTTATTGCATCTTCTAGTGTCATATTATTTCCAAACTCATCAAGAAGTACAATATCTCCACGCTTTGGAATGGAAATAATGCGTGCTAACTTATTACCCTCCATAAATTTTTGGAACAATACTACATTATGTTTTTGTGAAAATGTATAGAGAGTATTTGTCTGATCCAATTGCTGCACCAATTTGTTAATCTCTTCCTCTTTTACAAATTTTGTTTCACGATTACGATGTTTCTGTATAGTACAAGTCAAATCCCCGTCTTTTATCCACTTTTCAAGCTGATACATACTTACATTATAATCTTTGGTTGCCTGGTATAAGGTAATTCCTTCTGTTTCACGTTCTTCTTTCAATTTTTCTATATCTTCTCGCTTAAATAAAAAACTGCCATCTAAACGCCAGGTATCTCTATTAATTGGATTTAATTGACCTTTCTTCATAAGAGTATTGAAAATGAAGCCACTAATTTCTAAATAAGCCTTTACTTCATTCGTATTCATATTCATTTCTTGCATTTCAAACATTATCTTTCCTCCTATGAGTATACTGCCTTTATGTGAAACTTATAATATTATTATGTAAAGTTAAATAAATAAAATATATGATTTGAATTAATTATAACACAGTTAACACTTAAATTATTTTTAAAAATATACAAAAGATAAATATATTTTCTAATTAAATTAACTTTTATATGATAAGAAATTATATAAAAGTTAATGTTAAATAAAAATTTATCTATAACCATAGAAAATGGGACATTTTCTATACTTATTCGTTAGTTTCATTTTTATAAAAATTAATCTTACTTTGTAAGTAACTTTTAATGTAATTGAGTTATAATATTAGATATAAAGGGAATTAATATGGAGTTGATTAACAATGAAATTTAAATTAAATACAATTCATAGTGAAACTTATTTAGAAAATATAGAGAAACAACAACAAAATTTTTCAAACATAATTGCGATATGGAATCAAGATTATATAAATGCAGCTGAATTTAAAAAGGGAAATAACGAAAGAGAAGATTCATATACATATGAGGGATTTTCAGATGAAGAAATATTGTATTACTATTTAAATCGACAAACACATTTTGACCAAGAAAAACGTATAAAGGATGCATCCAGGACTCTATATGCACGTGACTTAAGCCAGTTCTATTTTTTCATCAAACAAAGTACAGAATTTCTGCAGCAAGATGTTAAAGATTATGTAGTCGGCCAAGTTTGGAGGAACTTAAGAAAGCGACATATACGTAACTATCAAAAATGGTTATCCCAGGAGGCAATCTCCTATCAGTCAAAAGAAAAATACAAAACATCTACAATTAGTCGGAAACTTGGTATAATCCGTTCGTATTTGAAATGGCTATATGAAATTCAATATATCAAGGAACCTCTTCATGTGGAAATTCTAAGCACGACCGTTAATAAACACCATAAACCAAAGCGCGAATTATCATATGAGGAAGTGAAGCAGTTGCTTCATTACTATAGGGAGAATGAAATTAATTATGCTTTATTATCGGTCCTAGCTACTACGGGATTACGTGTTGCAGAAGTCGCTCATGCCAAATGGAAAGATCTTGAGTATGACGCTATACGTGGACGTTACTATTTAACAGTTGATACAAAGGGAGATAATGAACGGATTGTTTCTATTAATAAGGACATTTTTAAACGTATTATTGCATTCCGAATCCGGAGAAGGTTATCTGTAAACATTGGGAATAAAAATGGTGGGACTATATTTCAAACAAAGAACCATACTGCTTATAGAGAGAATTACTTGTCACAATATATTTCTAAAATTATTAAGGATACAAAGTTACCTTTTACAGAGAATATACGAATTACCCCTCACTTTTTTAGACATTTTTATGTGCAGTACTTATACGACTACAAAGGACTAGCACCTCATGTCATAGCAGCCGCAGTTGGCCATAAAAATGATAGAACTACAAAAGAAAATTACTTGAAGCAAAGACTTACTAAGGATAATGATGCGGGGAATTTAATTGGTGATGATGAATTTTAATGTGTAATTAATATATAATAAATCCGAAACAGGACAAGGTTAAATGAATATTCAGTTCACCTTGTCCGTTTGAATTACTTTAAATATTTACACTGCATAGACTTCAATTTTTGTAGGATTAGATAAACGGCGTTCTAATTCTTTTTTGATTTTTTCAATAGCAAAGAACGCTGAAGATGCATATACAGTAATCACTTTTTTATTAAAATATTACCTGTTATTAAAATGTATCTTACTGAATATGATGAAATCATACTCTCACCCTTGCATATATCTATTGTGTTTAAGATATATGCCGATAGGTGTGGATATATTCTCAAGAAAGCTTTGCGGTCTTTTTATGTTTCAAAACCATGTGTGATAACAGTCGATAAGAATCCAGCTTATCCTATAGCAATTGAAAAGCTAAAAAAAAGAAAAAAGCATACCTAATGGTATGCGACTTAGACAACAAAAGTACTTGAATAATATGGTAGAACAAGATCATCGCTTTATAAAGAAGCGAATCCGTTCTATGCTAGGTCTTAAATCTTTTGATACAGCTACATCTATTCTTTCTCGAGTAGAAGCCATGCATATGATAAAAAAAGAACAGATTGCTTTACAGAACCAGTCTGTCCAAAATCAAAAAGAATTCATCCATCAATTGTTTGGACTTGCAACATAAGATACGATTCCGTTAGGAATATATATCCTTTATTCTCTTTTGTATTATTTTTGCACCAGAACCGCGTTTCTTATCTCCGTTTTTCTTGTTATTATTCCAATCAAATTCAGGCTTGTATTTTTACTTGATTCTTAATTTCTTGTTTTTTAAGAACCCTATTAATGTAGATTGTTATTATTCCTGTTACGAGTATACCTAGAGAACAAACTGAAAAGATAGTAGTAATCTTAATTATATCTGCAAGTACACTTACTACTCCCATAACTATCACACTAAAAATATTGTTTAAACTAAAGAAACTTGCATAAGTTCTTCCTAAATATTGATTATCTACTTCAGTTTGCATAAAAGAATCTAGCATAATCATAAATCCGGCTGAGGAAATACCGCAAAGAACCATAATAATAATTGCTAAAACAACTGAATTCGAAACAATTCCAAAGAAGAAGAAACTTAAACCATCAATTGCAATAGATAAACCAAAAATAAATAATATGGATAAGTTGAATTTTTTCTTTATCTTAGGAATAATTAAACCACCTAATGTAATTCCAGCACCAATAGCACCCATTAAAATACCATAAATTGTATCGGAAAATTCTAGATCTATTAGTATATATATTGGAATGAGAACATCTAGTCCAGCACTTAAAGCCAAAGTAAAAATAGATGTAAAAGTAATAATTTTTAGTTTTTTATCAGCGAACAAGTATTTAAATCCGTCAGATATTTCATGAAATATTTTCAGTTTCTCCTTTGGTTTAGGAGAATCAGTCGATTCCTTTAATTTCAACGGTATAATTAACAACGAAGAAATTAAATACAATGCAGCATTTAAATAAAATGTTTCACTGAAGCCTATTAATATTGCAAAACCAGATCCAAAAATAGGAATCAATGTGTCGATAATACTTCTAGAAGAAGCTAGGTATCCAGCAGCCGTAGTGATATTTGACTTATCTACGAGCAATGGAAGCATTACTTTTTGGCTTGGAGAAGCGAATAAAGTAGCCGCAGATAATAAAAAACTTAAGAAATAAAGTAATATAATATTACTAGTAAGGGCTACAATAACTAATGCTGCAATTCTGGTAATATTCGCTATATGAATTATGCTTTTAGAACTAAATCTATCAGAAAATATTCCTGCAATTGGACCGAATAATACTGAAGGTAAAATAGTTAAAATAACTATTGTTCCAACAGCACTACCTGATCCACCCATCTTAATTATATATAATATTAAGGCGATTTTGTATATCGCATCACCAGCCCTTATAATAAAAGCCATTATTAGGTATGTTATAAAATTTTTATCAGTTAATATATTGTTATTAGACATATAACTGCTCCCTATTTAAATAGATTTTCTTTTTATTTGTATAGAAAATAGAAAGTTTTGCTAACTCCTATTTTCATTTTGGAGTTTACTTATATGCTTGATAAAACGCTTGTATTTGCTTTGTTCATTTATGATTGGAGTTATACCGTATGTTTCTTTAAGCTCTTCAAAGATATTATAACTGTATTCTGCGTTTTCAATTTCTAATTCGAACTCCGTAGTATCTCCAGGAAAAGTAGTTTTGTCTAGATGAAATAATAATCCACTCGAAGTGGAAAAAATAACTCGAATATTGTGTGTTTTACCGACATACTTTATTTTATTAATATCTATCTCTTTAAGTCCTGAGGTTACTTCCTCATTTAACAGAGAAGAGAAATAATTCGAATTTTTTAATAGATCATTGTACTGTTCTTGGTTCAACACTTGATTATATTCCGTCGAATAAGTTATTCCATCTTCTGTCTTGTTCTTAATCTTTAAAGTTAATTCAATTGAATTCTGTTCATTTCTTACTCTTAAAGTATTATTGCCTTTTTGAATGTCATAATTTTCCGTATCATAATAATAATTCGATTGTACTTTTTTCTTTGGATTAATTGCACTTTTAAGAATTAAATTATATTGTTCTTCTGTCAAAGAAAGCTTAATTTCTCGTTCATTTTCCATAATTTCACCCCCAAAAAATTTTAAGTATTACTTTTTCTGTTAGGAATTACATACCTCAACATGCAAATTATAGAGTTTGGTATATTATATATTAGATGACCCAAAATTGCAGGGATGATACTTCCACTTAGCGAAAACGAGAAATACCAAATTGCGCCCAAAAAAAATAAGATTGAATAATCTTTAAATTTAAAATCATTTCTAGAATTTTTATTCAAATAATGTGCAGCAGAAAACAACAATCCAGAGATTATGATATCTAAATAAATATTTATTTGAGGTAAATAATATCTATATATTAATTCCTCAAATAAAGGGCTTAAAAGTAGAGATACTTCTAAAGATAAAAGATGTCTTTTTTTTTCTAATGGGAAAAAATAATAAAAATCAATATTAAAGAAGGGCAGAAAACTTTTATATTGAATTAATAACGCAAGTATTGAAGATGATATTGCTATTAATAAAGAAAATATAAAATTATCACCTAATGTAAAATTTGGAATACCATAATATAATATTGGTATTAGAAATGGGAAAAAGAAAAAGGTTATTCTAAGTATATCTTTCAGTAATGAACCTCTTACAAACTTTCTTATTGATAACGAAAATGTAAGTGTGATTGTTATTAATATAAAATACTCAATATATGACATCTTATAACATCCTTTGTGAGAACTGGGGTTTCTCAAGGTCGCTTAGATTTTTCTAGTTACTTATAGTATCTAAGAATAAGTGAATTTTGATTTCTTTTAAACAAATAACATTATCTTATATTAACAAGATTATGTTCTGATTGTGCCAGCTGGTAAACTAATTTTT
>NZ_JAEHBO010000070.1:0-29261 GCF_016483575.1 Bacillus cereus group sp. N12 | reverse complement strand
GAAGCAAGTACAATTCAAATCGTTGGAGCAGTAACTAATATTTTCACTGTGTTTCCTGGCAATACAATATCTTACACAGGTAAAGGTTTAATATCCGTTAGTATTATTAATATACAAAGTAATTCTTCACTATATTTAGAAGGCAAGTACTGTTGCCAATTTACATGTTGCTTATAGAATACCAATTTCATTACTTCCTCAATAAAAAAACATACCCTTTACGGTATGCTTTTTTATGAAATCGGATAACGTACTGTAATACAAAACTCTCCTTGACTAACAGTTGTTCCTGTCGTAGTAATTCGAATCGTAGTAAAATATCGTATAGTGAAAGTACCGCTACTTTGCGGTTGAACAGTAATCGTATCAACTACTGTAGCACCTACTAAAAAATCAACAGTAATTGGATTTGCGCCTACATCATATTTCACATAACCCGAACCATACACTTCTTGCGTAATATTATTCGTATATACAATTTGAGTACCAGCACCTGTAATAGACCAGTCTGTACATACTTGATCTTGTACAAGCGTTTTATTAGAACAACAAGACAAACTGGAACTTCTCATTCCCATTTTGATCCTCTCCTATTCTGCTATGAAAGTGGATAACGTGTTGTAATACAAAACTCTCCCTGATACGTTCCAGCAGGTGTTGCCGGCAACACAACTTGTATACTATCAAAGCGGCGATACGTAAAAGCAATACTCGTTCCTGGGTTTAATGTTTGTGTATCAATTGTAGCCCCAGCAGAATCAAGTGCTTCTACAGTGATTGGGCCCGGTCCAACATCATATTTCACAAAGCCAGTACCAATTACATTTTGATTAATATTATTTGTATAGAGAACATTATCAATTGCTGTTGCAACTACAGTAGCAGACCACGGACTACACACTTTATCTTGCACATAATTTTTATCTGGACAGCAAGTTAACGCTGACCCTGAGCACTCACAAGACATAGTTGTTTCCCCTCTCTCTTTTATATTCCCTATATGTGTATGTCCTTTAGAGTCCTTTGCCTGTACTATTCATCTATTTTCAAAAATTAATCAAAACTCAATGCTAATAACTAGATAGATTCCGTTTTGTTTCGTTTTTTCATAAATTTATAGATAAAGATACTAGCCACGATAAAAAGAACGCCTCCTAATATCGGTAGCATATATTGTCCAACAACATCCGCTGCTTTTTCCCAATGCGGACCTAATTTCATTCCTACATATATATACAAAGCCGTTAACGGGAACATCGCTACAAATGTATATATGCTAAATTTCCATATGTTCATTTTCGCCATACCACATGGAACGGAAATAAGTGTTCGAACTCCTGGAACGAAGCGTCCAACAAATGCTACAACCGGTCCGTATTTCTCAAAGAAATCATCTGCCTTTTGAATTTGTTCTTCTTTAATGAAGAAGTATTTTCCGTATTTTATTAATAGAGGACGACCACCGTAATAACCGAGTGCATATAACGTTAATGGTCCTGTCGTTCCACCAAGCGTTCCAGCTAATACAGCTAGCCAAAAATTCATATCTCCCTCGTACACCCAATATCCAACCATGGGTAAAACTACTTCTGCTGGAATAAATTCAAACGTTAATGCTAACACAACTCCAAAATAAGAAAACTGCTTTAAAAACTCGATTATATCTAAAATAATTTGCTCCATTCTTTTAACTCCTATCCAATATTTACATTATGCTTTTCTTGTAATTGCACTGGTGCCATTTTTACAATTCGATTCAAAATGAATAACACAATTCCAATATCATCTAAAATACCGATAAACGGCAGGAAGTCTGGAATTAAATCAAGCGGCATCGCCACATAACCAACTAAAAAAGCAACAGATAAAATTTTCTTCTTTATTGAAACCTCTTTTGAAGTGAAAAAGTCAAATAGGAATGGAACAAACTTGCGGACACGAAATACAACTCTTAATCTACTAATAAGTTTTTTCATTTTTTATCTCCTCTCTTTGTATACAAAAAGGCCCCTACCAAATATGGTAAGGGTCCTAAAAAAGACAATAAGGGGCCTGTACCATTGCTGGTAAAGGTCTCACTAACAACGAAACGTTGCCAATAAAGCCGAGGGTTTCTCCCTGTAATGACGACTTTACTGTGATAAGTTACTCCCCTTTATATACACAATTTTATACAATCACATTAAAATATTTTAGAGGGCTTGTCAATACATTTTATGACTCGAACTATCTAGCTTACCCTTGACTAAAAATAAAAAACGTATATGAAATTTCTTACTATCTCATAATAAACATACTTATTTTTTTAAATGAAAGGAGAAATTTCATATGCATACCGTATGAAAAGGTGCACTTTCACTTGGGCTATTAAATATAGGAATCAAACTATATAGTGCCGTAGAAGAAAACGATATAAAATTTTTAAGTCTCCATAAAGAATGCCTAACACCTATTAAATATAAAAAGTTTGCTCCTGATTGTACGGATGAAGAAATCGATGATAAAGATATTGTAAAAGCCTATGAATATGCACCTCATAAATACATCATTATTGATGAAAAAGAATTAGCTGAGCTGCAAAAAGTTCATGAGCCACGGTCCATTCGTATTATATCTTTTGTCCAAAATAGCGAAATTGATTCTGTTCTCTATCACCGTTCTTATTTTATAGGCCCTACGCCGGGACACGAAAAGTCATATTTATTATTAAAAGAAGCTCTTGAACGTACGAATAAACTTGGTCTTATTCATATTTCTATCAGAAAAAAACAACACTTAGCTATTATCCGTAGCTTTGAAGATGGGCTTATGTTACAAACCATTCATTACCCTAATGAAATTCGCAATATAACAACTACACCTAATTTACCAAGTAACGAAGATCATCCTATTCAAAAACAAGAACTCACCGCGGCAATCAATTTAATTCATCATCTTACAAATCCTTTCGAACAAGAGCTATTTACAGACGAGTATAAAGAAGCTCTTACCGAATTAATCGAAAACAAAATTGAACAACAGGAAAAAACTGAAACAATCTCCCCAGCTCCAAACATCATCAATATTATGGAGACATTACAGGCAAGTATTGAGCAAGCAAAAATAAAAAGAGACAATAAAACAGAAAAAGAGGCCAAATAAAATTGACCTCTTTTTCTTTAAAGCGGATTACATTTCGGCATTTCGAGTCCAGATGATTGGGCTAATTTTAATAAATAATAACATTCCTCTCTTGCCATATGATCTGCCATTCTCGCTGATAATGCGCTTAATATTTCATTCGATAACTCCAGCTCTTCAACCTCATGGAGAAAATGTGAAAATAATTTCAATTCAAGTGAAACATCTTTTGTAAACTTCTTTAATGCGGGAAAATGATGAAGCTCTGTTCTTAAATACCCCGTCATTTCAACTGCCTTTAAGTAAAATTGTTCAAAATGCTTCGTAAATTCTTCGCTTTTCTCTTTTAATCTTTTTTCAACAAGATCTAACCCACCAGAAATAGAGCCCGCATGACCAGCCGCATCCGTTAACCAAACGAGATGGTAATGCAGTTCATGAAAAACAGGCGGAACTTCTCCTTTCTTTAAAAACTCTAACACCGTTATATACTCTTCTACTTCATTTACCATATGATTAATAAAAGTTGGCGTAAAATGAATAGTAATTTTCCCCTCCAACTGTTTCTGTATAATATTTAATTTAAACGTTCGTATCTCCTTAGCAGCTCGCTCTGCCTCTTTTGAGAATGCAATGAGATTGACAGTATGAATTTTATTTAACAGATTCGTAAATGTTTCAAGAAAATAAGTGGCCTTTTTTATATCTTCTTTTTCCTTTGGAGCTAACGCATCAAGTAAAAATTGCGCATGATCAGTAAGCACCTTTAGCCAAAATTGATGCTCAAACAACGCACTTTCTTCATAATTCCTCTCCACTAAATCCCCTCCGTTTATTCGTCCTTCTCTATCAATTGAAGTTTATATCCATCTGGGTCTTGTACTACAATACTCTTCTCACTTTTGTTTTCTGTATATGCAATTTTATAAAACACTAACCTCTTCTTTAAATTCTCTATGTTAGAAATTGAAAACATTAGAACATCAACCGCATCCGTAACACTCTTCTCACGTCCACCTAAACTTCGATTCATAACAAAACTAATTCTCATTGAATTAGCATCATACCAAACCCCTGTTATATCTAATTGGGGTCTTTCTAAACTAGGCTTGATTCCTAAAATCCCTTCATAAAAATACAAAGTTTCCTTTAAGTTTTTCACTTCCAATACAATGAATTGTTTCACAGTCTCCACATTCATTCCCCCCGTACCTATTACTTTTTTATATGTGTCATAAATGCCTATTATGTCTGAATACAATACGTAGTGATGAAGAGTTAAGGAGGTTTATTCATGAATAAATATATGAGATCATTCGTGCCATACCATAGCCCTCAAGATCCTTGTCCTCCTATCGGAAAAAAATATTATTCTACTCCTCCTAATTTATTTTTAGGTTTTCAACCGCCAAATTTACCGCAATTCACACCAAAAGAGGCATTACAAAAAGGGACTTTATGGCCTGTTTTTTATGACTATTATGAAAATCCTTATAAAAAAGGGCGGTGACTACTGACGTGACTCAATCGCTACCAGAAGAATATTATCAACTTTTACTGGAGCTTCAAGAACTAGACTTTGTACTAGTTGAACTAACTCTTTATTTAGATACACATCCAGATGACACTGCTGCGATTAATCAATTTAATGACTTCTCCTATAAACGAAGGGTATTAAAACAAAAGATGGAAGAAAAATACGGACCACTTCAGCAGTTTGGAAATAGTTATTCTAACGCTCCATGGGAATGGAGCAAAGGTCCTTGGCCATGGCAAATATGAAGGAGAGAAAATATGT
Source organism: Bacillus cereus group sp. N12 (assembly GCF_016483575.1). Taxonomy (NCBI): domain Bacteria; kingdom Bacillati; phylum Bacillota; class Bacilli; order Caryophanales; family Bacillaceae; genus Bacillus; species Bacillus cereus group sp. N12. Next base: position 24,343 of record NZ_JAEHBO010000070.1, on the reverse strand, counting down.
GGATTTATGAGAAGAAATTACAATACCCGGTTAAAGTAAGCACCTGTAATCCAGCCCTTGCCAAATTATTAGTTGAACAGTACGGTGGTGCTGACGGCGAACTAGCTGCTGCCCTTCGTTACTTAAATCAGCGTTATACTATCCCTGACAAAGTCGTTGGCTTGCTAACCGATATCGGCACCGAAGAATTCGCACACCTAGAAATGATCGCTACAATGATTTATAAATTAACAAAAGATGCAACACCGGAACAAATGAAAGCTGCCGGATTAGACGCACAGTACGCTAATCACGATAGCGCTTTATTTTATCATAATGCAGGTGGTGTTCCTTTTACTGCTACTTATATTCAGGCAAAAGGAGACCCTATCGCAGATTTATACGAAGATATTGCAGCTGAAGAAAAAGCGCGCGCAACATATCAATGGCTCATTAACTTATCCGATGATCCAGATATAAATGACAGCTTACGCTTTTTACGTGAACGAGAAATTGTGCATTCACAACGCTTCCGAGAAGCAGTTGAAATTTTAAAAGAAGAACGTGATAAAAAGATTTTCTTTTAAAACACATATCGTAACGATATGTGTGTTTTTTTATATGTAAAGTTAAATCCTTCCTAATTAACATATAAATAGTATATTTATTCAATTTAATGCATTATTTTTTAATTTTTATAAAATTCCCTCTTGCTTTCTAGTCATCAGACCTTTAAAATAATAACAGTTACTCGACAAATTATTTGAATTTTCGACAAAAATACTCATTAGGAGGATTTTCTTTATATGCGTACAACTTTAAAACCAGCGCAAATACTTTCGATTAGTTTACTACTATTCGCAGTTTTCTTCGGTGCTGGTAATATGATTTTCCCGCCCCTTCTCGGTCTTTCTTCCGGAGAGAACATGTGGGTTTCCATTACAGGATTTATTATTACAGACGTCGGTTTATCTTTACTAGCTATCGTCGCTGTTGCCCTTGCCGGTGGTAGTTTTAACACTTTAGCAAGCCGTGTTCATCCAAAATTCGCAGCAGTATTCGCTATCATTATTTATCTTTCAATCGGCCCACTATTTGTTATTCCACGAACTGGATCTGTATCTTACGAAATTGGGATTGCACCACTTTTCCCAGATCAATGGTATTCTATGTTGGCTTTTAGCGCTATTTTCTTTACAGTCGTTTACTTCCTATCATTAAATCCATCCAAATTAGTAGATCATATCGGTAAAATATTAACGCCAATTTTACTTGTAATTATTGCAATTATGGCAACAAAAGCGATTCTTTCACCAGGATCATTCACAGAACCTATCGGTGACTATAAAGACATCCCATTTTTCAAAGGATTTCTTGAAGGGTTTTTAACGTTAGATGCAATTGGGGCGCTCGTATTATCAACAATTGTTGTAAATGCAATTCGCCAAAACGGTATACAAGATAAAAAATCCATCGCAAAATATACAATTATTTGCGGAAGCATTGCTGCCCTTTTCTTAACAATTGTTTATTTCTTACTCGGTTATATCGGGGCTTCAAACGGAAACTTAGGACAATTTGAAAACGGTGGTCAGCTATTAGCTACGATTATGTATCAATTCTTTGGGACAAGCGGTAATGTTTTATTAAGTATCGCAATTATTTTCGCTTGTTTAACGACTGCAATCGGTGTTGTAAGTGCATTCGCAAACTATTTCGCAACAGTGTTAACGAATGTTTCATACAAGAAATTGGTACTATACGTTTGTATATTTAGCTTCATCATTTCAAACTTAGGCTTAAGCTTATTAATTAAAATTACATTACCTGTATTAATTATTTTATATCCAATTACAATCATTTTAATTTTCGTATCATTTATTGATAAATATACGAAACGTAAACCTTCTGTCTATATCGGAGCAATGATTGCTGCATTCCTTATTAGCTGTATTCATGCACTTGATAATGTGGAAATGATTCCAAACTTTATCGCTAATATCGTACACACAATTCCTTTTTATAACTTAGGAATCGGCTGGATTGTTCCGGCAATTATCGGTGGTATAATCGGATACTTTATTCCGCAAACAGAAGCTGAAGGTGAAGTTTCTACGAAATAAAAAAAGAAGCAAGCATTGATTATGCTTGCTTCTTTTTTATTTTCACATCGTATGTTTAAAAGTAAATAACTCTTCTTTTGACTGCACAACAGATTGTTCTTCTTCTACAACTGGCTTCTTTATCTCTCCGCCTAACCTTACTTTTAACATCGCCTCTTCTATACTTTTTACAATCATATTTCCTGAAAAAATAGTAAGCCCGAAAAAGGTAATTGGGACGAGAGGAATCCACGGATGCACTGTTAATGATCTAAAATAGACTCCTATTAACCCTGACCATTCATGTGTGTAAGAGTCTATTTCTTTTATCCCTATCGGTCCACCAAACTGGACTGTCCCTCCAAAAAACACCTCAAGTAACCCTAAATGAAGTAAAATGGTCAAGGTTTGAGTAAACTGTTGAAGAAATACAAGTATAAACGTCATATAGAGATGCGGAAAAAGATGCCTTATAACAATGTGCCTTCTCGATCCACCTAATATGCGCGCGGCATCAACAAATTCTTCTGTTTGTAATTTACGAACTTCCTTCGCAACATACAGTGCAATAACTGGCATCACAAGCATTACAAGTAATACAACTTGAAACGAAGCCCTTTCAAAAAAGCTTGTTGTTTCCTCCCCGCTTCCAAATAGATTTGCAAATTGAAGAAAAAAATACGCAATCATAACTGTTGGAATAACTGTGAAACTATCAAAAAAAGCCTCAATCTTTGAAAAACCTCTTCTTACATATGTTCCAAGTACAACACCAAAGAACACACCTATTACCATTCTAAGTGCCGCAATTAAAATAGATATACCAATCGTCCACTTCGCGCCTTCAATAACTAAATGTAAAAGGTCGTATCCTTTCCGATCTGTCCCGAGTAAAAATTGGAATGAAGGTGAAAACGGTGGCACTTGTGGATTTTCATCCGCATCATATTGCAATGTAACTTGCCTAATGTGTCCATCATTCCATAACGTATTTCCGATGCTCAAAAGAACTAATATGAGAAGAAACCCAATGCTTATCCAAAATCTTTTATCACGTTTTATATACGTCCACATATTATAATCTCTCCTTCATCGCAGCCGGAATGAGATAATGAAACAATTTAAATAAAATAAAAATCGGAATATAAATAAGCAGTACACTAACGATGAAAACCTCCACCCTAATACCTTCGTACGATTTTAAAAACATGAAAATACCACCCGTATTAAAAATCCATTCTATAATATATAAATTAGATAACATAAAAAAGATATTCGTTTTCGCAAAGAAAAGTGTACTAAGCAACACATTTCGTAAAATATGACGATTTAAAATATGAAAACGCCCCAAACCTTTCGCCTTAGCAAATAGTACATAATCTTTTTCTAATTCATTTTCAAAACGAAGCACTACCATTTTTACAAACATAATCGTAGTCGGGATGCTCAAACAAAGTATCGGCAATCCTCTAATCGACTCGCCTCCAATTGAAGCAATTTTAAAAGGTAAAAAACCTGTTTGTTTAAAAAACCATACAACTAAAATTTGTGATACTAAAATAAGAAGAATATCTGGAATGGATTCTAGGAAGATAAGAAATGATTTAATTCGATGTTGTATACGCGGTGAACTACTCATAATTACATAAACGATACAAAATGCTACAAATAATGAAATGAAAAAAGCGGCCAAAAAAATAACAATCGTCTCTTTATAATGGACAAACAACTGTGGGAATAAAAATTTATCTCTCACATATTGCAAATTGGAGAGATCCATTAAGTTCAAAAATACTTCTTTTAAACTCTGTATGTATTTTGATACATCCACCTTAAATCCATAAAATAATTTCGGCAAAGCCCCTAAAATAATAATCCCCAAAATCGAAATAAGAAATTGAATCGTCACTTCCATCCCATTCAAAAATACTTTTTTGACCATTTTTCCCCTTCTCTCTCTATGATTTACCCTTTAATTTTATTCTTAATTTTCTGAATTGTAAATATTCAAACATAAAAAATCACTAGGTTATGATCCTAGTGATTCTTTATGTACATGTTTTTCTCTTTTCGCAAACGGCATATACACAATAAAACATCCAATAAGCGCTGCGAGTTCTAATGAAATAATGTAGTAAGGATGCGGTCCTAACATATCGAGTAATGAGGCAGTTTCTGGCTTATGAGCTAAAAACATATAATTTCCACCCGTTTTGTAATTCACAAACGAAACAATTGGAATCAATATGTTTAAAAATATCATTGTGCGTTTAATAGATTGTACTGTCGGACGATACCCTTCTACCCAGGTCATAAAGAGCGGTGCCCAAATGAGCAATACATGCGCAATGAAATATTCAATGAAACGAAAATGTGGAAAAGCATACTGCAAGTTTGGCGTTAAAATGGCTTGTGATGCACCGATAATTCCTGTGAAAAACACAATCTCATATATGCGATAACTTTTCGTTACAATCATAATTGACGCTAATAATAAACTAATCGTACATAACTCAAATGGTAATGAAGTGCCTAGGTCAAAAATCCCGGCTTTCCATTCCCACATATGAAGCCCAATTTCACTTCCTATAAATAGAAATGTAATCGCATATCGAACCGTTATATTCCACTCAATTTGACGTAATACATCTTGGTATTGATATAAAAAAACGATCCCCACCAACATAATAAATAATATAATGGCATGTTGCCTTGAGTATGGAATAAATGGTTTTAATGGGTGTGCGCTAAAATAAGTTTCCATCTTCCTTCCTCCTCTCCTTCCTACAATATTATTGTAGGAAAGAAACAACGAGTCAATTCATTTGCTTAAGCTAGGACAACCTCTACCTTACATTTACATATTCATACCTTACAAAACTGTAAGGTTATTGTAAGCTAAAACGATTTGTCAGATTCTTCACCTCTTCTATACTTAATGTAGATACTAAAACGAACGAAAAGGTGATAAATAGATGAAGAAGAAAAATAAAGTGTTAATTACTAGTGTAGTAGCAATCGGAATTGCAGCTGGATCATACTTTGCATTTGCTGGTGGTGGTGGTTCAGATGTTGCAATGGCATATAGCAGTTATAAAGTAACAGAAAAACAAATCGAAAACGCGCAAAAATTTGGCGGTGAAGTTATTCCAAACGGAATTGAAACTATTTCATTTGATCCAACAAAAGGCACGTATGAATTAGCGGTTAAAAAAGGCGATGAAGTGAAAAAAGGGCAGCTTCTGTTTAAATATAATGACCCTACTGCTAAACAAGGTGTAACGGAAGCAGAAATGCAAAAGAAAATCGCACAAAAAGAGGTAACATTGTTCCAAAAACAAATTGATGCAGCGAAACAAAAATTACAAAAAGATAAAAATGCAGGTCTTCCTCAGGAAGCATTAAAAGCATCGGAAGTCGAAGTGCAACAATTAGAATCACAACTTGAAATGAAAAAGTTGGAAGTTGAAAAATCTGATGAACTGATTAAAGCAGCAAAAGAGAAAGTAAACAATCTTTCTGTAACAAGTCCTGTTGATGGTGTAATTGATGATATCGTGAAAACTGCTGATGAAAAAACAGGTATGAGTGGCATTACTCTTCGTCATGCTGGTCAATTTAAAGTAAAAGGTCAACTTTCTGAATATGAGCTTGCTAGTATGAAAGTTGGGCAAGAAGTAACTGTTTCATCAAAAACGGTCGCTGGTAAGACTTGGACAGGAAAAGTAACGGAAATTGGTTCTACACCATTAAAGAGCATGGACGAAAATAAAACTGTTTCTAACTATCAATTCACTGTCACATTAGATAATAGTGAAGAATTACAAAACGGCTTCCACGTTTACGTAACAAGTAAATCTGGCGAAGCAACTGGTACAATTGTTCCGAAAAGCAGCATCGTGAAAAAAGGTGACAAAAATGTTGTCTTCGTTGTAAAAGATGGTAAAGCGAAAGAACAAGCGATTACTGTTGAATTCGAGACAGATAGCGAAGCAAAAGTTTCTGGAGTGAAAAAAGGAGAGCAAATTATCTCTAAACCTGAAAAAGACTTAAAAGATGGTATGGAGGTTGTCGCCCAGTGATTAACTTAAAAGGCATCACGAAATCCTTCCAAAATGGTGCAGAGTCCGTTCAAATATTACACGGAATTGACGTAACACTAAACCAAGGAGAATTCACTTCTATAATGGGACCTTCTGGTTCTGGTAAATCAACTTTAATGAACATTATCGGTTGCTTAGATAAACCAACGACAGGTGCGTATGAATTAGCGGGACAAAATATTTCAAACATGTCTGAAACCGAACTTGCACGCGTTCGTAATAAAGAGATCGGGTTCGTATTTCAAAACTTCATGTTATTACCGAGACTTACAGCACTTCAAAATGTAGAACTACCTCTTATTTACGCTGGAGTCGATAAAAAAGAAAGACGTGAACGCTCATTAGCCGCTTTAACAAAAGTTGGTTTAGCAGATCGAGCTACTCACTTACCGAACGAATTATCCGGTGGTCAAAAGCAGCGTGTTGCCGTTGCCCGTGCAATTGTAAATAACCCAAAATTCATTTTAGCTGATGAACCAACGGGTGCACTTGATACGAAAACGAGTACACAAATTATGGACCTCTTTTACGAATTAAACAAACAAGGCTCAACAATCATTATGATTACCCATGATCGTGAAATCGGGGAAGCTGCAGCACGTCAAATTGTAATTCGTGACGGAAATATCGTCCAAGATTGGAGAGGTTAATTTTGAACACGAGTGAAAATATACGCATGGCCCTTTCCTCTATCTTTGCTCATAAAATGCGTTCTATATTAACAATGCTAGGTATTATTATTGGTATTAGCGCCATTATTACTATCATTTCAATGGGTGATGGTACAAATGCAAAGTTTAAAAAAGAATTAGGCCAAGGAAAAGATACAGAAGTAACGATTTACTACAACAACCCTGATTACGGAACTGATAGTGCCAAAATTACAGCTGATATGTTAAAACGTCTTCAAACTGTACCAGGCATTAAAGATGTTTATCCAGATGTAAGTATGAAAGTAAAAGCATCTTCTGGTTCAAAAGATGTCTCTCTTGATTTAAGAGGTGGAACAGGCGCCTTCATGACAGATGCGAAAATAAAATTAGTTCACGGTCGTGAATTAAATGATAGTGAATTAAAGCAAGCGATTCCTGCTGTTATTTTAAATGAAGAAGCTTTCAATAAATTATTTAACGGCTGGGAATCAAATTTATACACTGACATAAAAGGAAAGCCCTATAAAGTAGTCGGTGTGTATGAAACGAAAAATGATTTCGGAATGGCTATGTCAGAAGGTTATACATCACTTGAAAACGCTCCTGTAATCTCAGGAGTAACTGAGTATGACTCTGTAAGATTAATATTAACTTCACCAGCAGAACGTAAAAGTGTAGAAAAACAAGCCGCTTCTGTTTTAAACGATATGAAAGCTCCTAAATTTGAGCATAAATTTGAAGCTCAAGATATGGGTGAATTTACGAAGCAACTAGATGAATCAATCGGTATGATGAAAATGGTATTCGGTGGTATTGCTGCTATTTCATTACTTGTTGGTGGTATCGGTGTAATGAACATCATGCTTGTATCTGTAACAGAACGTACACGTGAGATCGGTATTCGTAAAGCACTTGGTGCAACACGCGGTAAAGTATTAACGCAATTCTTAATTGAATCTTGTATTTTAACAGGACTAGGTGGTTTTATCGGATTCATGCTCGGTATTTTCTTCGCTTGGATCGTCTCAATCTTTGCCGGATGGCCACTTGTTATCTCAAAAGAACTTGGACTTCTTTCAGTAGGTATTTCAATGCTAATCGGTATTGCATTCGGACTACTACCAGCTAACAAAGCTGCAAAACTTGATCCAATTGAATGTTTACGATATGAGTAAATAAAAAACGTAGGAGTGTACACTCCTACGTTTTTTATTTACCTATCAAATTGTGTTTCTTCTATTATATATGTTTCACGTTACAACTATCTTTCTAATACTCTTCATTCTTTATAGATACTCGGGCTATTATCGAATCCTATTATTGCAAAAATAATATGTAATAGACAAAATACAAGGCGTAATTTTTTCCATGCATCGACTTATTTTGTAACAATTCTATCGATATTTCATTAAATTTCACCTCATTTATATATTTCCACAGTCAAAAATATTATTATTTTATAACTAAATTTTCGTTTCGACAGTAAAACACACCATTTTTGTAATACTTCAGAAAACAATTAGAAACATTACTGTAATACTATTAACGTTATAGAAATTGAAATACCACTCATTTTATGTTTCACACGCTCTAATCCTCCAAAAAACAATAAGGAAGCGCTATCAGGTTATTTATGGAATTATTACAGAATATTAATGCCCCGTTACGAAAGCTTTGTAATTTTATGTTTTTCGCAAATAAGAAAATAATGGTTGCTATAATGAGGTCAACGAAAACAAATGCAATGGAGGCTATTATGAAAAAATTTATGGGTATAGCAACAGCAGCGGTTTTTGGTCTTGGGATTTTCACAACATCTGCTAAAGCAGAAACAATCGTAACGACTGACGTACTAAACGTACGAGAAAACCCAACTACTGAATCAAAAGTTGTAGGAAAATTATTAGATGGATATAAAGTAAATGTTTTACATACAGAAAACGGATGGTCAAAAGTTAAATTGAATAGCGGTAAAGAAGCTTTCATAAGCGCTGACTATACGAAAGATACTTACTACGTAACAGCAAACGTATTAAACGTACGTGCTGGAGCAAACACAGACTCAGAAATTCTTGGTAAGTTGAAACAAGATGATGTAATCGAAACAACACACGAAGTGCAAAATGACTGGATTCAATTTGAATATAACGGAAAAACAGCTTATGTTCATGTTCCTTACTTAACAGGTAAAGCACCAGTTAAGGTTCAACCAGCAGTTAAAGTTGAAAAAGCAATTAAAGTTCAAGACACAGCTAAAGTTCGTGAAGCAGTTAAAGCTGGTGAAGTAGCTGAAACTCAAGCAAAAGCTAAAGCAGAGGAAGCAACTAAAGCTCGTGAAGTAGCTGAAGCTCAAGCAGAAGTTAAAGCTCAGGAAGCAGCTAAAGCTCGTGAAGAAGCTAAGGCTCAAGCAGAAGCTAAAGCTCAGGCAGATGCTGAAGCTCAAGCAGAAGCTAAAGCAGAGGAAGCAGCTAAAGCTCGTGAAGAAGCTAAAGCTCAGGCAGCAGCTGAAGCTCAAGCAGAAGCTAAAGCAGAGGCAGCGGCTAAGGCTCGTGAAGAAGCTAAAGCTCAGGCAGATGCTGAAGCTCGTGAAGCGGCTAAAGCTCAAGAGGCAGCTAAAGCTCGTGAAGCGGCTAAAGCTCAAAAACCAGCTACACAACAACCTGTTGCAAAAGAAACTGAAACAAGCACACCATCATCTTCTCGTGAGTTAAGAGTTGTAGCAACAGCTTACACAGCAGATCCACTTGAAAATGGTTATAAAGCAGGCGACCAAGTAAAATCAGCTTTAGGTCACAACTTAACAGCAAATCCAAACATGAAACTAATTGCAGTTGATCCAAGTGTCATTCCATTAGGTTCAAAAGTATGGGTTGAAGGTTACGGAGTAGCAATCGCTGGTGATACTGGTGGAGCTATTAAAGGAAATAAAATCGACGTTTTAATGCCAGATAAAGGCACTTCAAGTAACTGGGGACGTAAAACAGTTACAGTGAAAATTTTAAACTAATTACTATAAAAAAAGAGTCAGTCTCATTGTTGAGGCTGACTCTTTTTTTTACTCTATTAAACTACTGAAAAATGTCACAGTAAATGAAATTATATCAACGATTTTTCAAATATATCTATCGTAACCTACAATATATCAACGATTTTTCGAATATATCTATCGTAACTTATAATATATCAACGATTCGACAAGAGATATCGATTTTTCGACAAACTTTCACATTAAAAGCACTTTACTATTAAAAAGGCGTTCCAAAATTTAGAACGCCCCCTATCTTCCCTATTCCACACAAGTAAACTGCGTCCAAGCCCCTACATAATCTAGTAAGAATAACTCCTCTTCCGCAATTGTACCGACAATATTTTTTCGTTCATCTATCGGCATCTCTTTCAAGATGATTTGCAGTTCACCTTTGTACTTTCCGAATGAGTTATTACCAATTACAACTTGCCCTCTTTCCTGTAGCACACTTTCGCGCACCGGGAAGTCATAGTCTTTGTACTTTTTACGCACTTCTGTAGAACGTACCATATATTCTGTTATGTCGCCGCGTCTTACGTGTAATTCTTGCAGCGTCGCTTTCTTCTCTACTTCCGTTGCTTCGTCTACAAAGTGTACCTTCAGCTGCAGCATGTAACGATTTAAGTTTCCTAATTTCTCTAACTCTTCTTCACTCGCATAAGCATTTCCGATAATGACATCATCAATTAGCCCTGTTGCCCATAAATGCTTCGCTTGTACTTCAATTGGTAAATTACGATGCTCTTCTAACGTACATAAACCGTCGTTAATATCCCATGGACCGATGTTTGCGGCATTTGATGTAATAAAGGCTGCACTGCGAATACCGTGCTTTTTAAAACGTTCACTACATCGAATGAAATAATCGTACGGAAGACCAGTAAACTTTTGTGGATAAAAATTATGGCAACCGATTAAAGCTGATTTATTCGCTTGATGCGAAAGAATATTTTCTAAGTACGCAATATCGTTACTTACATTTAACTCAATTTTTAAACCGTACGGATTATTCGTCATTTTCGCTTCCGTTAACCCGTCAAAGCCTACATCTAAACGAATACCATCTGCGCCTAATTCTGCGAAAAATGATAGATTGCTATAACTAATACCAAGCTGATCAAACACAGCTGGAGCTACATCTAAAATAACTTCCATATTGTTATCTTTTGCGTGATTAATAATCTCTTTAAATTCAGCTACAATTTCTTCTTTTGGACGATTCACAGATAACAAACAAGTAAATATTCTTGAAAAACCGTGTCGTGCCGCTGCGGAAATATAAGCCATATCTTTTTCTTTCGTTGAATGCTCTGGATAAAGTGAAATTCCTAATTTACGCTCCATGCTTTTGCATCTCCTTCACACGTTGTATTAATGCCATGCTCGTAAATCTATATTTTGCAGATAAACATGTTGCACATAAAATGGTCGGTATAATAATTACGTAAGGTGATTGTAAGCTTAGCATTACATATGCACCCATTGAACAACCGATAAACAAAACTGATACGAGTAGTAAAACTAATAAAGATTTACTTTGTACCCATTTCGAATAATGAGCAATGCATTGTCCGATCACAAATGTAATTAAGATGATAATTGCTCCGAGCATTCTGTTTTCTCCTCTCCTGCTATTTGTTGTTTCTCATACATTTTGAAGAATGGATAGTAAATAATAAATGAGATTACAAAGTTAATAATTACAAGTACGCCAGCCATAATTGTCCAGTCCGTACTAATCACTGCTGCAATTGGCGCTAACATCGTAAATGGCAACTTCGCCATCATAAGTGGAATCATACCTGAAACAACTGCGAAATATGATACTGTCGTTGTAACTAACGGTGTAATAACGAACGGAATAATTAAGATTGGGTTCATTACAATCGGTGCCCCGAAAATAATTGGCTCGTTAATATTGAATAAACCTGGCACGAATGATAATCTACCTAACTCTTTTAAAAACTTAGATTTAGAGAACATAAACATAATGACTAAAGCTAACGTTGAACCCGACCCACCAATCCATACGAACCATTGAATAAATTGCTCTGTAAATAAGTTTGGTAACTGATGTGCATTTCCTGTAGCTGTGAACACTTCCATATTTTCAAGAATTGCTGAATCCCACATCGGACGAATGATTGGTCCTAAAATCGCTGGGCCATGAATACCGAATGACCAGAAGAACACGATTAAAAATACTGTTAATAAACCGCCGAATAAATTGTTTCCTACTAATACTGACTTTAATGGTGCGATTAAATATGTGATCGTTGTATTTACATCAAATTTTAAACCGTAACGAATACCCCAGAATAAAAGAATAACTACTAGAGTTGGAATTAATGCTGCAAACGAGTTTGCAACTGCTGGAGGTACACTTTCTGGTAATTTAATCGAAATATTATGCTTAATCATAAAATGATAAATTTCTACTGCAATTAATGCAGTAACAATTGCGCCGAATAAAGACGTGGCACTTAATGTTCCTACTGAAATGTATCTACCCGCATCAATAACACCTGGTACAGCTTTCGTAATTTGAATTGGTTCAACTGATGCTAATAAAAAGGCGAGTACAGAGAGTAACCCTGCGCTTAATTGATTGAGCTGATAAAAATTAGCGAGCGAAGCCCCTACCCCAAAAGCTGCGTATAATGCCATTAAGCCTACTGTAAATCGGAATGGAATATCTAAAATATGACGAAACGGTGCAATCCACTCCATATATGCATCAATTGGTAAGTTTAAAAAGATAACGAAAAATGATCCGACGATCGTTAATGGTAATGTAGAAATAACCCCGTTTCGAATTGCTAATAAATGTCGCTGTCCTGCAATCTTTTGCGTTGTTGGCATAATCTTCTGTTCCATAAAACTCATAAACCCATTCATCAATAGCCCTCCCTTTGTTCAATATAACCAAAAGTTATAACATTATAATGTTTATGTTTAAAAAAATATAATTACGCTAAAACTAATTCTTCTGCCTGCTTAAGTACTTTCAAACCGTCACACATGCCATAATCTCGTTGGTTTATAATAGCAACTGGTATATCGTATGACTTTGCAAGAAACGCTACGGCCGGAAATAAATATTTCACTTGCGGACCAATTAAAACGGCATCTGCTTCCTTAATTTCAAGCTTCACAAGTTCTGAATCAACTGCCTTAATTTTATAATCCTTCCCTTGTTTCTTCGCCTCTTCTTGCATTTTTCTTACAACCATACTCGTTGACATACCTGCAGCACAACATAATAAAATATACATATTATACTGTCACTTTCTCTTTCTCTTCCACACGTTTATGAAGAGCGATAAATTCTTCAGCAAGTTCTTTCACTGTAATTGCATTCATTAAATGATCTTGTGCATGCACTAACAGTAAACTTATTTCTGCATGATTTCCTCTTGCTTCCTCTTGAATTAAATCCGTCTGAATACGATGAGCTGCTGAAATTTCTTCACTAGCAAGTTCCATCTTTTCACTCGCATTCTCAAAATCTCCTTGTCTTGCAAAAGCGATTGCTTCAAGCGCCGCGCTTCTCGCGTTGCCACCATGTAAAATTAACGCAAATGGAGTTTGCATATCAGTCATTTTAACTTCCCCCAAGCTTTGTTTTTCTATATGTTCATCTTATTATGAAAACGCATACAATTAAACATAAAAAACTTCCGTTATGTAACGGAAGTTTTTATATACTTTTTCAATACGATAATAAAATCTCTTGAAAACCTTCAATTAATTCAGCCTGAGTTAATTTCTCTATCGTATTCTGATTAGACATAATATCATATAAAAAATCATAAAGCCGTTGCAAATCTTCATTATTATTGCGCTTCACACTAAATAAAATAATCAATTGTACTTTTTTATCTCCCCACTCAACAGCCTTATCAAGTGTACAAAATATCAAAAATGTTTCCTCACTTAATAACTGCATCGGATGCGGAATCGCCACTAAATTTCCAACCGCTGTCGGAGATGTATTTTCTCTTTCCATAACAGAAGCATAAAAATTTTCTGACACATAGTTTTTCTCAGTGGCTTTCTCACATAAAAATTGAATAACTTCTTCTTTCGTAGAAGCACTACGATTTAAAAAGATTAAATCTTCTTTTATATATTGCTGCACACTATTATTCACATGCGTAAACAATTGCTGACCAATCGATTTAATCTCTTTATCATCAAATATTGAGTTCACTTTTATAACTGGAACAGGCAAACCACTCGGTATATGAATCGTACTAATAATACAATCTATTTTGTCTTTATAAAGGTCTTCTACTTTCAATTGATAATAACCTGTAATACCTACAATCTCTAATTTATCTCGAAACTGTGATAAAATTTTATATTTTAATAGTTGTGCACTCCCTTGACCAGTCGCACAAACTAGTAAACATCTTTTCTTTTGATTCTGCTCCTGCAAACGGCTCATCGCTCCGCCGAAATGAATAGCAATATAACCAATTTCACTTTCCGGAATCGTTTCACCCGTATATTCACCAATTATATCTCCAACGAGAACCGCAATTTCAAAAGCATACGGATAATTCTTTTTCACTTCTGCCAAAAGAGGATTTCTCGTATTTAACTTATACTTCAAACGATTTAATAACGTTTTTAAATGAACACCAAATCCAAATAATAATTCTTCATCATAATAAAAAATAAGATTCCGTTCTTCCGCTACTTTAAAAAGAATATGTTGCATAAATGCATATATATCTTTTCCTAATAGCTCTTCTACATTTTCATAGCGATCTCTCGCTGTAACAGCAGTACTTAACAAATGCACCGTCACATATAATACTTCTTCTTCTGGAAATAAAAGTTTTAACTCTTTCTCTAAATCTCCTAAAATCTGCTTCGCAATTGTATATTCTTTCTTTATTATAAGTTCTGATTGCTCCACATGCAGTCCTGTCATATAATGTTGACTTTGACAACGCTTTAATGCGATTGCAATATGAATGACTAAATTATCAATTTCTATATCAGATAAATATATTGTTCCACCCTCAATATACTTTAATATAATTGAACGAATGAGTGATATATGAGGTAACGATACATATGTATCCGTCTGCTCAAATTGCTCATGAAACGGAGTATGTTCATAACGTGGTAAACCATATTGTGATAAACAAGAACGAATATTAAATTCCTCTCCCACAATGCGTATACCATAATACGGTCTCTTTTCAATTTGCAATGTATAGCGACCGCATATATCTGTAACATCTTTCATAATTAAATTTACAGTTGATTTACTCACGTAAATTTCTTCTGCTAACTGCGAAAGCTTCACATATCCTTCGGTCGTTAAAACACGTTGTAAAATATACGCAACTCTTTCTTCATAAGAAGTTGGGATCTTTTTCGTCTGTTTTTGAAATAGACTCACACAAAACTCTTCAAATATCTTCGTTTGTATAATTTCTAGTTCATATCCAGTCCCTCTTTGCGATTCGATTTTCGCTCCGTTTTCTTCCAATATATCATTTAATAATTTTATATCTTTTTGAATCGTCTTCGTTGATACATGTAATCGGTTCGCTAAAAAAGCTCGATTTAACATCGATTTCTCTTCTAAAAACTCCTCTAAAATAGAAATTAATCGCTGATGCACCTTTGTCATAGCTCTTCCTCTCGCTCTTTATATATAAAGGGGGAAAAGCTGCTGAAATCAGTAGTTTTTCCCCTTTATATTCTCTCTATTTCTTTAATGTAAATCCGAATTTATCCCAAGCATGTAAATAATCTAGTAAGAAAATCTCTTCTTCTATAATTCGACCAACTACATTTGTTTTTCCTGTATTCACCATATCTTTTAATGCAATTTGTAATTCACCTTTATACTGGCCATATTGCTCATTATCAATTAAAAGATCGCCACGCTTAATTTCACGCGTATTATGAGGTTTAAACTCTTCTTTTTTATATTTCACACGACTTTGTGTAGAACGAATCATATATTCAGATACATCCCCGCGATAAAAATGAGGTTCTTCTAATACGATAATTCTTTCTAAATTTGTCGTTGTATCGTATAGTTCTATATCAAATGTTTGTTTCTCTTTATTTAACGCACCTAGTGCTTGTAATTCTTCTTCTGATGCATAAGCGTTCGCAATAATAACATCATCAATTAATTCTGTCGCAAATAAATGCTTCGCTTGCGTTGTCATCGGTAATTCACGATGCTCTTCTAACGTACATAAACCTTCTGTTACTGGCCAAGGTCCGTATGTTGCATCAAATGATGAAATAAATGCAGCTGTTCTCATGCCGTAATCTTTAAATTGTTTCGAGCATGTAATGAAATGATCGTATGATAACCCCGAATAGCGGTGCGGATAAAAATTATGACAGCCAATTAAATTCTCACGGTTTGGTCTATGACTCATAATGTTATCTACATACTTCGTACCATTACTCATATTAATCTCAATTTTCAAACCATACGGATTATAAGTCATAATTGATTCTTCTAATCCTGAGAAACCAACATCTAAACGAATACCGTACGCACCTAATTCATGGAAGAATGATAAATCATTATACGAAATACCTAATTGTTCAAAAACAGATGGACTAATATCAACTAATACTTGGAACCCTAATGCATTCGCATGAGAGATCGTTTCTTTAAATTCTTCAATAATTTTCTCTTTTTCTCCATCCACAGATAGTAAACATGTAAACACACGTGTAAATCCGTATTTACTTGCTAATGTTACATATTCCTTATCTTTCTCTACCGTTGAATGTTCTGGATAAATAGAAATACCTAATCGTCTCATATGTACACGCCTCTTTCTTCATTGTTTTGTAAACCTTTTCAAATATATGTAGTAAAAAAGTATATATCCCCTTCTCATTCACTACCTTTTGAATCCGCTTTCTTTAAAGAAAAAACAATTTCTATCATTCATAACAACTACAAGTCTATACATCTATACTTTACATCTTTTTTTCATAGTTGTGTAGCGTTTACACAAATTTGTCAGTTTTTCATTTTAAAAATTGTTATCCGCTTTCAAGACACCTTCCTTGACTGCTACATTGACCAATACATATACTCAAAAGAAAAGAGATAAAGTGAAACTTTAATCAGTGGGGGTTTTGTTCATCCCCCACCGATTATTAGCCTTCACCAATCGGGCGTTTGCGGGCAGCAGGGCTTCCACCTAACTTCTTTGCTCCAGCCAGATTTTGAGGTGGGAATTTTACTGTCCGCAAATAGCGGAAAAAATGTATATAGGGGATGAATATATGGGAGAGGCAATACTCGTAAAACGAGAACCGTTATGGACAAAAGAGTTTGTTGCTTTAATTTTTGCAAACTTATGTATGTTTTTAGGGTTTCAAATGTTAATTCCAACTTTACCTGTTTATGTGAAAGAAATCGGTGGCACAAGTTCAAATATCGGATTGGTCGTCGGTATGTTTACCGTTGCGGCACTTTTTGTTAGACCGCTAACTGGAAACGCCTTGCAGAAATTTAATAAAAAAATCATTTTAATGATCGGTACTGCTATTTGTTTACTCGCTATGGGCAGTTACCTTTTCGCCTCTACCATTTTTCTCTTGCTTGCCGTTCGTATTTTACACGGAGCTGGCTTCGGTATTACAACGACTACATATGGAACTGTCGTTTCTGATTTAATTCCAGCAGCTCGCCGCGGAGAAGGCATGGGATATTTCGGCCTTTCTGGAACCATTGCAATGGCTCTCGGCCCACTAATCGGACTATGGCTTATGCAAGCATATAATTTCAACGTTCTTTTTTTATGTGCACTCTCATGCACAATCGTTTCATTAATTTTAACGAAACTACTTCAAATCCAAAAAACGAAACAACCACCAAAACAATCATCTGGTACTTTTCTCGATGGATTTATTGAGCGCAAAGCTTTACTTCCTTCATTATTAATATTATGTATTACATTAATGTACGGAGGAATCGGCAGCTTTATCACACTATTTGCTACCGAAGTTGGCATTGCTGATATTAGTCTCTTCTTTTTATGTAACGCGCTAGCAATCGCTGTAACTCGGCCATTTTCCGGAAAGTTGTATGATGCGAAAGGCCATACATTCGTCATCATTCCAGGGGTTATTATAACGTTCGCAGGTATTATTTTATTGTCGTATACAACGACAATTCCGAGCTTAATTATTGCGGCAGCCTGTTACGGAAGTGGTTTCGGAGCGATTCAGCCTGCGCTACAAGCATGGATGATCGACCGAGTAGCACCGCACCGACGAGGAGTCGCAACAGCTACATTCTTCTCAGCATTTGACCTTGGAATTGGTGCGGGAGCGATTATTTTCGGATTCATTGCACATTTTACAAACTATGCGACTGTATATCGTTATTCTTCCCTATTACTTATTGCTTTTCTGTTCATTTACATTACAAGTATAAGAAAACAAAAGCACGGAGGTAAAAATACAGAAAAAGCTGCTGGATAATTTAGCGGCTTTTTTTCTTGCAAAAAAAGACTACTTAATAAATATTAAACCCCATGTTGACTTTATAAAAATACATGCATTTCCCTACATATTTTTTTAACTATCATCAAAAAATATACAATGAACTTGTAGAAGATTTCTTTGATATACAATTGAATAATACTATTCTAAAAAGTGTGATTTCTTTACAAAAACACTATTTACAAAGACGAAAACCATTAAAATACAGCTGTTTCTTTAAAGAATTGTAAACTTTTCACCTCTTTGTAAATTTAGTGTAAATTTTACTAGCAAACCGTTTACAGTGCCTCAAGGTTTAGTTAATAATTACATCGTACATGAAATTTAAGGAGTGGAATGCGTGGAATATAATGTTCAAGAAATGATCTTCCAATTCATTGGTGGATTAGGTATTTTCTTATTCGGGATTAAATACATGGGCGATGGACTGCAACAAGCAGCTGGAGATCGTCTTCGCGATATTTTAGATCGTTTTACAACGAACCCACTTATGGGTGTACTAGCAGGTATGTTAGTTACTGTATTAATTCAATCAAGTTCAGGAACAACCGCTTTAACAGTTGGACTTGTAAGTGCCGGATTTATGTCATTAAGACAAGCAATTGGTGTTATTATGGGTGCGAACATCGGTACGACAGTTACTGCATTTATTATCGGGATTAAAATCGGAGAATACGCTCTCCCAGTTATGGCGGTTGGAGCGATTTTACTATTCTTCTTTAAAAATAAAAAAGTACATTCTGTAGGTCAAGTTGTATTCGGTTTTGGTATGTTATTCTTCGGTTTAGAATTAATGAGCGCAGGTATGAAACCTCTTCGTTCATTAGAGGCATTCCAAGATTTAATGATTAGCATGAGTGATAATCCAATTTTAGGAATTATTGTCGGTACAGTCTTCACTTTAATTGTACAAAGCTCAAGCGCAACAATCGGTATTTTACAAGAATTATTCGGTCAAGGTGCAATCGATTTACAAGCTGCCCTTCCTGTATTATTCGGTGATAACATCGGTACGACAATTACAGCAGTATTAGCAGCAATCGGTACTTCAATTGCAGCAAGACGTGCAGCATTAGTTCACGTTATCTTTAATATTATCGGTACCATTATCTTTACGATTATATTGATACCATTTACAAATTTAATTCAATATTTCCAAACGTCATTAAACTTGAATCCAGAAATGACAATTGCATTTGCACATGGAACATTTAACGTAACGAATACAATCATTCAGTTCCCATTCATTGCAGTATTAGCCTGGATTGTAACAAAAATTATTCGTGGTGAAGATGCATCTATTAACTTTAAACCACAACATTTAAATCCAATCTTTATTGAACAATCTCCAGCTATTGCTTTAACAGAAGCTCAAAAAGAGATTATCCGTATGGCAGAGTTTTCATTAGATGGATTAAAAGAAGCAAACCAGTTTTTAAATACACAAGACAAAAAACACGCTAATATGGCTACTCAATTAGAAGGAGCTATTAACAATTTAGATAAAAAAATTACCGAGTATTTAGTTTTACTATCAGAAAAACCACTTTCATCAGCAGATTCTGAGAAGCATTCTGTTTTAGCTGGTGTTGTTGGAGATATTGAACGTGTCGGTGATCATGTAGAAAACCTTGTAGAACTTGTAGATTTCCAAATTTCAAACCGCGTTTCACTATCAGACGACGCACTAACTGAATTAAATGAAATGCTTGAATTAACAATTTCAACATTACAAGATGCAATCAATGCTTTAACAAACTTTGACACTGAACTAGCTCAAACTGTTATTGCAAAAGAACGTAAAATCGACCAAATGGAACGTGTTCTTCGCAAACGTCACGTAATACGTCTAAACGAACGCAGCTGTTCAGGCGATGCAAGCATCATCTTCGTTGACATGGTAAGTAACTTAGAGCGTATCGGTGATCACGCTGTAAATATCGCTGACGGTGTTTTAGGTGAACAAGGAAAAATCAATCTAAAACAATCATTATAATAGGAAAGAGACGCTCAAGTTAGCGTCTCTTTTTTATTTCATATTTACAACTGTTCTTCCTTTTAACTTTCCTTGCAATATGAGCGAAAACTTCTCATCTAATTTTTCTAATGTACATTCTTCTGTATAAGATAATAGTTCTAAGTTTTTCCACTCTGTCGCTAACAATGCCCACACTTCTCTTCTCATATCTACTGGACATTGTACGGAATCTATTCCTCCAAGGCTAATACCTCGCAAAATAAACGGATATACTGTTGTGTGTAATTCATGCCCTGCCACATTACCACATGTCGTTACACAACCGGCATATCGTACCAATTTCAATGCTGTTTCTAACATCTTTCCGCCCACAGTATCGATAACCCCGGCGTATATTCCTTTAAGCATTGGCCTTCCTGATTCATCACTCAACTCTTCACGCTGAATTACCTTCTTTGCTCCTAAACGTAGTAACATCTCTTCTTCTTCCAATTTCCCTGTTGCTCCGACTACGTTATATCCTAACTTACTTAAAATACTAACCGCTACACTACCTACACCGCCCGTAGCACCCGTTACTAAAACATCTCCCATATTAGGCATAATTCCTGCTCCAATGAGCTTATATACCGATAGTGCAGCTGTAAAACCAGCTGTCCCATACATCATACTTTCCTTCAAAGACATTCCTTCTGGTAAAGAAACAATCCAAGATGATGGCACGCGAATATATTCTCCGAATCCACCAGACGTATTCATACCTAAATCATACCCCGTTACAATAACTTGATCCCCTACCTTAAAGGAACCATCTTCACTACTCACAACTTCTCCTGCAGCATCGATTCCTGGCGTATGAGGATATATTCTCGTTACACCTTTATTACCAGTAGCTGAAAGCGCATCTTTATAATTTAATGAAGAGTAATGAACTCGTATTAGCACATCTCCTTCAGGTAAACGATTGATTTCTCTCTCGACAAGCTTTCTTTCAAATTGATTATTTTCTTTTTCTTTCACGACGATTGCTCGGAATGATGTATGACCCATTATGCTCTCTCCTTCATCCGTAAAATTCTTCTTTATTATATAGAAGAAATAAGTAGTACTACCAATTTCTTATTGGCTATATTTCAACAAATCTTACTTCTCTCTCACTTTCTCACAATATATATTTTCATTTCTACTAAAAAAACATATACTTATCCTACATCTGAAAAATAACATATAGAAAATCTGACTTTTTATAAATAAATTGAATTTTTACGAAATGTAAATGATTTGTAATGTTTTTTTTCGTCAAATTTCATTATAATAAGTGGATGTGAGTGTCGTATTTCAATCCAAATGAAGGAGTACAAGAAATGGAGCAAAACCCATCTTTGCAAGAAAATACACGCAATAAACCGAAAAAAAGTAAGAAAAAAACAAAAATTATTATAAGCGTCATTCTATTCTTTTTAATAGTAGGAGGCGGTTATACGTGGTTTTTAGTAAATAAAGCATCTTCTGCTGTTCGAAATGCCGCACATGATTTAGCACGCGGTGATAAATCTGATTTACGTGATAAAGCTGTAAAACCTATTACGAACAATGTCTCTGTCTTAATAATGGGTGTTGATGAAAGCGATGTCCGAGGAAAAGAATATGGTGAAGCTATAAGAACAGATGCGCTGTTGCTTGCAACTTTTAATAAAGACAGCAAAACTGTTAAACTATTAAGTATTCCACGTGACACATATACTTACATTCCAGTAGAAAAGAAAAAAGATAAAATTACACACGCTCATGCATTCGGTTCTGCTAAAAACGGTAAAAAGGGTGGACCACAAGCAAGTATCGATGCAGTTGAAAGATTAATGAATGTTCCTGTCGATTACTTTGTAAAATTTAACTTTAAATCATTTATAAAAATTGTCGATGATTTAGGCGGCATTGAAGTCGATGTACCTGTTGAATTTTCAGAACAAGATAGTAATGATAATGCCGATGCAATTCACCTGAAAAAAGGTGTCCAAAAGTTAAATGGCGAAGAGGCTCTTGCTCTTGCTAGAACGCGACACATCGATAGTGATGCAATGCGTGGGCAACGTCAACAACTCGTTATTGAAGCTATTTTAAAGAAAATAACAAACGTTGGATCTGTAACAAAAGTTGGCAACATCATTGATGATATTAACGGACAATTCGTTACAAACTTAACATTCGATGATATGCTTTCATTCTATAAATATGGCGCAGATTCTTCAGTTGAAAAGTTACAAATTCAAGGTGATGACTGCTATATGGAAAAAGGTGATGATACATGTAGCAAATCTGCTGGTGGCGGTCGAACATATTACTACAATCCAGATAAAAAAGCACTAGCAAATGTTACGAACGAACTTCGTACTCACCTTGGATTACCTGCCTATACAAAAACTGACTTTGATTCGAAAAAAACAGATTCAGAGAAAACGAAAGACACTAACTCTGAGAGAACAAAAGACACTAACTCTGAGAGAACAAAAGACACTGACTCTGAGAGAACAAAAGACACTAACTCTGAGAGAACAAAAGACACTAACTCTGATAGAATAAAAGACACTGACTCTGAAAATACAAACAAACGTGAGTCAAGTAACAACAACCATAATGATAATAACAATGAATAAAAAGAAACCGTACTCTATGGAGGTAGAGTGCGGCTTCTTTTTTTAAACATAAAAAATCAGAACTTTCCAACTATCTTTTTTAATATTTTTAAATTATAATAAATAATAGTAATCTATTCCAATTATCAGGGGGCTCATACATATGAAAGCTGCAGTAAAACATAACATTTCAGATTTTAAAGACTACTTAAAATCCAACGATATATACATGGAAGAAAATATAGATGAAAATGATGGTTCGGTGCATTTTTCAGTAGGATTAGAAACAGAAGCTGGCGCAAAAATTCAACTTATCGCTGCTTTCGAAAATGAAAATCCGACTGTGGATATATACTGCTTCAATGTTGCTCACGTACCTGACGAAACATCAACAAATGACATTTTACATGTCATCAATGAATTAAACACATCTTACCGATTTGCAAAATTCACACTAAATAAGCAAAATGCAATTGATATTTCAACATCTCTTGCATTCTCAGAACCAAACTTTAATCCGGCACTTGTTTTTGAGCATACGAGAATGCTGTATAAATTAGCGAACGACGAATATAAAAACTTAATGAAAGTTATTTGGGCATAAAGTAAAACTATAATCAGTGACGTTTTACTACCCACAAAACAAAAGGATGGGCTGCAAGCAGCACCATCCTTTTACTTCGATATCATATCAACCCACATTTTAACAGCAGTTCCTACAATTAAAGTGGACAATACATATTGCAGTACTTTTTGATTTAGCCTCTTCCCGACTCGTGCTCCAAGTGGCGCAGCAAATATACTTGCAACCGCAATAATTAGAGCTGGAATGATAACTACTTGCCCAGTAATCACTTTTCCTGTAGTAATCCCTATTGAGGAAATAAACGTAATAGCGATAGATGTTGCAATCGTCATGCGCAGTGGTAATTTTAAAATAACTAGCATAATGGGAACTAAAAGGAACGAACCTCCAGCTCCTATAATGCCTGAAGCTCCCCCTACAACGAACGCTAACAAGCTCGCTAACCATTTATTATACTTCACGTCTCCACTATTGTTTTGTTTCGGTACAAACATCATAATAGCTGCAATTGTAGCTAATGCTGCATAAACAACATTCACTGTATGTTCCTCTAATATGTTAGCACCGAAACTCCCTATGAAGCTTCCTAGTAATATACTAGCTCCCATATACATAACTAACGTTTTATTCATGTCATTACTTTTTCGGTATGCCCACGCACCTGCAAAAGTTGCAAAGAATACTTGTACCGCTGTAATACCGCTCACCTCATGTGCAGTATAACCAGTAAACCCTAGCAATACTGGAATGTATAAGATCATCGGATA